>CAZBUK010000007.1:0-70959 GCA_964495085.1 uncultured Ignavibacteriales bacterium | reverse complement strand
AGCGGGAACCGGTCCAGCAGAGAGCCGTTCAGGTTGAAGGCATAGAGCGATGATCCGCGCGTGACGACGATATCGGTCTGTCCGTCGCGGTTGATATCGGCTGCAATCGGCTGTCCCCATTCTCCTTCGCCCCGGATCGACAGAGCCAACGATTCCGATTCCTCCGAGGAAATCTCAAACCGGTAGAGCTCGCGATCGCCGAGCGCGACGGCCATCCGGTTCGTCGCATCCGTATATCCGACAGCTCTCGATACATCACCGGGAAAATTCCAGGTTAGTCCCTGAGAACTCAACGCCGATCGTGTTCCCACCGCAATCCACGTCGATCCGTCGAAGATGAGCAATTCACGGATCGTACTGCCGGGAATCGCTCCTGCGACTTCAACCGCAGTTCCCGAGATTTTGAAGACGCTGCCGTTTTGTGAGCCGACCAGAACGCTATTATCGGAGAGGAGCACGGGACCGGCGCTCACCGTCTCTCCAATCGGGAAAACATCCCCGAGCAGGAAGGATGCCTGCCCGTTGCCCGGCGCGGAGAAACGGAGAACCGCTTGCTCACCTCCGCGAGTATAGACAAGTGCTGAGCCGGCTGTTTCATGCCATACCGGTGTCCCGTTCGGTATGGGGAGTATGTCTCCGTCGGTACCGGCTATGTCTCCATCGAGCGAGACGCTCTTCAGTTGATATCCGTCGATAACAAGAAACTTTCCGTCGAACCATACGGGCGAGCTATCGACCGGTAAAGATCCGAGCATGACCGGGAAGCCTCCAATCATACTTAACTCTTCGCTTCCGACGCGTACCGTGACCTGCATGACGGGCGCGCGTTCCGAGAAATCGTATGCCGCGATATGTACCGGCGCGCCGGTATTGCTTCTTGCCGCAGGTAACGAGTTGGGATCGAATGTATTCGTGTAGATGGGAACCGGGTTGTCCCGGAACCAGAAATCGAGTGCGGTTCCGTCTTCCGACCCGGATCCGGGTTCAATGATTGTATACTCCCTGCCGATATCCTGTGATCCGTCTGCTTCGACTACTCTGACCCCTTTCCGGTCGGCATTGCTGTTGATCCGGTTCGAGCCGATGTACTCGGAGATCACCCGTTCGTCGATGTGCCAGATGATGATTCCACCGTCATAAAAAATATTGTCGGACGTCACGCCCCCCGGGAGACTCCAATCGTAATTCGACGCATCGAGAACGATCCCCTCGACGTCGGAGATATCGAATGCATTGAATCCCTCCCGGTCTCTGTCGACGACGAACGCGACCTCTTCGCCGTTCTGAATGAGCGTAAGGGTTAAACCCGTTCCGAAGGGATTCCGGTGCCTGTTCTCGACCAGGTAATATTCGCGTGCATTGATGGGAATGCGAAGGGTGCTGCCTGCCTGCCGGAGCGCAACGGCGGGCAGATCGAACGTCGTGGTTCCCGGAGGCACCTCGACCGGCGATGCCCATCCGAGAAAATATTTCTCCCAGGCGGAGAGCTCGGGGGGAAAAAGACCGAAGAAACTGAAAATTGCCTGGCCGTCCATCAACCCGAACCTGCCGATACCGGAGCGACCCGTATCGGTATTGAAGAGATCGGGGAGGCCCAGACGGCTTCCGACCATCGCACAAACCAAACCGTTCATACCCAACTGCAGCAGCAGTGGCCCGGTAACCGTTTCGATCTGCCGGCTCTGGGTCTCAGGCAGAATGACGGTATTCGTGATTCGAAATCCATCCCCGCCGACCTCTACACCTTCGTATTCCTCGCCGAATATTCGCCGCAATCCGTCCATACCGAGATAAAGCGAAGGAATATCGAAAGGAGTCGGATCATACCCGTACAGGCTGACAAGATCTATATCTCTGCCGACGCCTGCATGGAAGATTACGAACGTATCGAATTCACCGAAGGGAATTTCGGGAGCCTGCGTCGTCGCAGCCTGCCAGGATTCTTCGTATAATTTTCCGATGTTTGTAAAATCCGTTCCGCGTGGCGGGCTATATTCCCGCATCCTTCCCGGGAGCGGAAACACGTCCGGCCAGACGGAATATTCGATATGCAGTTTTCCCCCCGATACACGGTCGAAGTACCGCCGCGCGAATTCGAGATGATGTTGAAAGTAATCGGCATCATGGGGGGGCGGATTGATTATACCGGTAACCGGATCCGAAACATCGAATCTTCCGTTTCCGGTCGTGAGTGCATCGTCATCTTCCTGAAACTGAATCAGGATTGCGAGAATGCGGAGGGTATCGGGGACGTCAGGCTGCGGTACATAACCGAATGCATTAACTCCCCGGACGGTCAGGGAGTGATTGAACTCCTGACCATATACCGCCGAGAGTATGACCGCCACGCTCATTCCGACAGCAGACAAAAAACGGATACATCTCATTCTATTTTTTAGCAATTCGAATTAATCTTTATGTAAGACCTATCGCCAGAGTATCAACAGGGTAAAACGCAGGGTATCCGAGAGCGGGTGCTTCTCCTCGAGCGTTGCGATGTAGCTGAAATCGAATCCGTATATATCGTAACGAAGACCCGCGCCGAAAGTGAGGAACTTCCTGTTTCCGGCGACCTCCTCCTCATGGAAATAACCGGCTCGGAGCGCAATGAGATCGGTGTACCAGTATTCGAAACCTCCGGATACAATGACCTTCTTCAGACCGTTGTCTCCCCATGCGGAAAAGATCGCTTTATAAAATGGATCGGGTTTCGGAATCTCATTCGTAACTTCATCACGTTCATACCGTCTGACGAGTATCCTGCTGAAATCGAGACCGAACGATAGCGTGTTTGTTTCGGATTCCAGAAGCCGCAGCCCCATGCCGAGTCTCAGGTTAGTCGGGATCGGATCTGCCTGGTCGGCGTCGATATATGTAATCTTCGGTCCGAGATTTGAAAGATTGGCGCCGATAGAGAAAGGCATATCGAAGAGCGAAGTCTTGTAAAGAACGCCGATATCACCGCTTACCGTCGTGCCGACACCCTTTCCTTCTTCTTCTCCCGCACCGATCGGCGAGAGCGAGCTGTGAATCAGCCGAAGATTCAGACCCAGTCCGAGATTATGATTCAACAAGGTCGAGTAACCTGCCGTCAGCGCAAATTCATAACTTTTAAATGTACCCACAGGGTCGGGGCCCGAGGATAGAGTCCTGACGTGTTCACCGAGATTGAGATATGTAATGCTCGCGGCCACGGTTCCGTTCATCGATTCCAGATAATTCTTGTAGTTCAGATAATCGTAAAAGAGGTCGGACATACCGAACTGCGGAAGCCAGTTTGTATGCGTGATGCTGATCTCCTGGCCCTTCTGAAATGCGAGTCCACCGGGATTCCAAAAGATCGCTGCGGCGTCGTCCGCAATTCCGGTCCCGAACTCACCCATTCCGGATGCACGGGAATTCGGCGAGATGAGTAGGAACGGTACAGCCGCCTCACCCTGCGCATACGCCGGAATATCTACTGCCAGACCCAGCAGCAACACTGCACCGATCACAACAATTAAGTTTTTCATAAAAACATCCTCCAGTGGATCAAGTGAATTTACCGTAATATAAACTTTAAAATTAGCTTATTTTATAATGATTTTCAATATTCCCGGAATCGAAAACCTGTATGAATTACCGGATATGATGCCTGTTTTGCCCACCTATAAGTCTACCTGACGACAGCCATTCTGCCGAGCGCCTCGCTCGTAAATATGCCGTCGATCGTTCGCGCGACTATTTTGTATAGATACACCCCGTTCGCCAGTACGTCCCCGTCATCGTCCCGCCCCGACCATGGGACGCGAACGAAGCGGTCGTTGATGCCGTAGGCATTCACCGTTGCAATCAATCTGCCCGATACCGTATACACCTTCACCTCCACGTCCAGCGGCACGTTTTGATTGTGCTGGAACGTGAACACCGTCTCGTCACGGAATGGATTTGGATAATTGTACGCGTTCTGTATCGACAGCCGGTCGGCAGACTCTACATGAAAGAACACCTCGCTCATCGCGGAGTTATTATACACATCCCACGCGCGTAGTTGCAGATGATGCGGTCCGTATGAAAGATCGCTCAGCCGGTATTCGATCGTCCCTTCCTGATAGGAGTCGATTTTGCCTGAATAATAATTCGTGAGATCGATGTTCTCCCCCTCGTTCAGCCATGCTTCGAGACGGTGACCTACCCCTCCGCCCGAGGTGTTGATGCCGCTTTCGTCGAACAGATCGACTAACAATAACGGAGAGGTGCTCACCACGTCGCCGCTCCGAAAATTCCGCCCCTCAAGAAATATTTCGATCTCCGGTCCCTGGGTATCCTCTGCAGCAGTCGAATCGATCCCACCCAGCACGATATCGCCGTTATACCCCCGTCCGTCGTTCTGCCCGTCCGAAAAATACAGAGCGATCCGTCCGTTGCGTCCTTCGTGACTTATATCCTTCGGGACGACGAAGGTCGAGCTAAAGCTGCCGTCCGTCACCGAGCTCTCGCCGCGAAAAATAACGTTGCCCGGAACGTTGTATGAATAGTTTCCCCACTCGGGGATGCGCACGAGTTTATCCGAATCAAATACGACGACAAATAGTCTCCCGTCAAAATTCTCAAGGAGTTCGCCCTGCGTGGACCGGGTCAATCCTTGCATCTGTACCTTTTGCAGGGATTTCAGATTCACGGTGCCGCTCACCGGCTCGTCGTTGATCATTGAGATATCTGCATTCATAGTCGGTGCAAGCAGACGAAGCGTCGGATCTCCCAGCAGAAGAAATTTCACATCATTAATCGAAAATCGGAGTTGTTTGGTCGCGAGGAGCGCATCGCCCACTCTTTGTATTCGTCCGTCGGAACCGGTTTGCAGAAGGTTTCCATAGAATGTATTATTGAAGAGAGCATTATCAGACGACCATACAATACGGGAGGATGAGAGCGCGCCTATCATTCCTCCTTCGGATCTGTTGACCAGAAGCTCCGCTCCGCTGACGTCCCTCGGATCGTCGTACCGCGAAAAGTCGCACGTTGCAGCTGTCAGGAATGCAAGGCGGTCGCGGTTGTTCAGTTGCGGAATAGTGGATTCACGAACGAAGATCCATTCGTGAGCCCATACGCGGGGATTACCATGGCCGGTCCAGTTGAGAATGAGCGTTCCCTCGTTGATCCTGTTCACGAGCGCCCGGTTCGCTTCGGGCTTTCGTCTCCCCGCGGCGGTCGTCTCGGTGGGGTACTCGACGATATAGATTTTCTGCCGTTCGAATTCGAGCGGCGTATGCCGGTTCACCAGTTGTTCGGATTGAAAGGTATGAATATTGCCATCGTCCTGACCGCGGGTCGTAGGTCCGTCGTCGGCGACATATGTTATGCTATTCCTCCACGGTCCGAAGTCGGAGCTCCTCTCATAATGTATCACCTTATCGACCATCTGCTGCGCTTCCGTTACCGAAGAGACGCTGAACCTGCCAACGGCAAGCGACGGCCGCCGCGAGCCCTGCGTGAACTGCGCGAAATAATCGTCCGTCGCATACGTATCGATCTGATGGAACGATTCATCCGTCTGGTATGTATGCACGAAGTTCTGCCTCAAGCCGAGCGTCCGCCTGAAATCGAATGATCCCGCTCCGAACAGCAGCACATACCTCGGCCTCGGATCCCATGCCGTGTACGCATGATATAAAAAATCACGGATCGCCGTCGGATCCTCGATCCCTCCCCCAAATTCATTGTAGATCGCCGTCGTACTCACTACGACGGTCGACACGCTGTTGTCCGCAAACGTCTCGCGATGCTGCCGCAACCGCTCAGCCTCGCTAATGAATTCGGGCGGCGCGATGATGATAAATTCAGGCCCTCCCGTCATGCCGCGAATGTTCGAATTCGTGACCGGTGTAAAATCCGACGGCGCCTTATATCCCTCCGGACCGATCGATATAAAACTTCTCTCCTCGCCCTCCGCCTGCGAAACCTGGAACCGCAGCGATCCGCCCGACGTGCTCCCTCCCGTTATGCGTCTCACATTCGCATGATCGCTGACATCGAACGCCAATAGCTGCGTCGTTGAAAAACTCCCCACCGTGTACTCGACTGTCCCGCCGGTCATCGGTGCACGGAACAGAAGCACATCCCCGACCGCCTCGTATCTCCGCGGATAATGGATCTCGAACCACTCCAGGTACCCGTCGGACGATGTCCCACCGTCGTAGATGAACCGAAGCAGACTCCTCTGTTCGGGAAGCTGTCCGCTACGGGAAAACAATCCGACAGCGCCGCGCTGTGCATAGTTGCTCGTGTTCGAAGATATAAACGTCGCAGGTATCGGAATGATGCCCAGCTGAACCCCCTGGTCTTCAAGCGTAAACCGCGTCACGCTCGGCGCTCGCGCCGCTACGCTCACCCGGTACCGCACCGCTTCCGCAGACGTAAATCCATGCAGCATGTTCGTAAAGATATTGGTGTTCGCCTGCTGATTAAAAAGCTGGCCCATCCAATGCTTCCCCGAGCCGAGCAGATTGATCTCCGGTTCCCTCACGAGCAGCTGGGAGATGAAGTACTCCGGCGTAACGGGATTCACCTCCGACAACGATGCAAGCTCGGTCATCCGTTTCCCCGGCTGACCTCCGTACGTCAGAAAGTACACGTTCCGGTTACTGTAGTAATTATACCGGTGATGATACAGCTCCGTCGGCGGATCGTACGACCAGCCCGTCGTACCCGTTCCGTAGAACAGAATAAAGTCGTTCGTCCCGAATGTACCGTCCCCTTCTCCCTGAACGTAGATCGCCAGCTCCGTAAGACCCTCAGGCCGCGGCTGCGTGATATTTTCCGGCAGCACCTCTCCTCCGTTCCCGAAAACACGGATCGTCCTCGGATCGATCGATCCCACGGGTATCCCCGCCTGCTGCAGCATCGCCGCATCGATCCGGTAGATACCGTCTTCCTCCACCGTAAACGAATACCACATTCCCGTTGCAAGTTCGCTCGACTGACTCCCACTGCCCGAGCGCTGACGCTGGAGCACCCCGCTCCGCCCCGCCGTGCGAATGACACTCCCGATGTTCAGCACGACTCCCGATAGCACATCGTACAACTGCGGCTCGAGACTCCCGAACGATCCTGTTCCGTATTCGATCTCCACGACAATGCGGCTGTACACCCGGGCTGCACTGCCTCCTTCGACCGGTACCACCGGATGAAACCGGAGCGTGCCTAGATATACTCCCCCCACCTCCCCGATATCGGTCATATCCACCAGCGGTTGATCGGATATGTCCGAAAGGCTGTATTCACGGACCGAACGGTACAGCTCGTCATCCTCACTGCGGATATCACCCAAGGGAGGGATCCGGAGTTCCCGGACCAGCTCGTAATCCGTCTGTGTTACCCGCAGGGCGGGCATCCCCGCAGAGGGGAGTGCGATCGTCACGGGCCGGAAGGGAACGTCGGGACGTTCGGGATCTCTTCGGTCGGCTGTCGCTCCGTCGCGAAAGCCGATACCTATATATCTCTCCCCGTCAATATACAGCGTGTCGCGGCGAAGCCCGTCCGGTCTGAATGAAATGACCAGCGTGCCGGTTGTGGCAGAGAGAATACTCGTATCGTGGTACAGTCCCTGGGTTGATTGCTGCATTGCAAACATTACGGCATGCAGAGAAAACAAAGCTACCGCGGAAAAGAGTATGTGTCGGATGATATACATTTGCTGTTATTACTACGGTCCGGTTATATATTAATAGAAAACCGAATGTCGGGGGAAAAAGTTTGCCTCCGGCATTCGGCCGTAAATATAAAAATGCCTATCATCCGGTAGTATAATTCGTTAAAGGTAAACATATACAGATTTACAATGAATGTGAAAACTTAACTAACCTTTAACGAACGAATGATAGGCAAATTCCGAATCGGTTCTATATACTTAATAATTACTAGATGTAAAAATATCAAATTAATATACGAAAAGCAAGGATTTAGGTGGAATATCTATCCCGGCGGCCAGGTCATACGTCTGCCGCCGAGAAGGTGCATATGAAGGTGGCCGACTGTCTGTCCGCCGTTACTCCCGTGATTGACGACCAGCCGGTATCCGCCTTCTCCGATATTTTCGGACCCGGCGAGCTTCTGCGCAATCTGTATCATTTTCCCTGTTAAATGCAGGTCTGATTCGGCCATTTCATGCACGGTTCCTATGTGCTGCTTCGGGATAATGAGCAGATGTACCGGCGCCTGAGGATTGATATCGCGAAGTGCGACTATTTGCGAGTCCTCATAAATCATATCGCTCTTCATCCGCTTATTCACAATTTCACAGAAAATGCAATCGGGCATCGCGGTCTCCGTATGTTCATTGTATGTCTGTAATGCTCTCCTGGTTACAACTCAGTGCAGGCGATGAGCAGCCGGGCGGTCCGCATTTCCGCATGTAGACAGAACCATCGAGCGTAGATCTCTGCCTTCGCCTGAGCAATCGTCTCATTCACCCCATTTCATAATCTCTAATCTAACTCTCGCCGTACCTGATTGAATCATATTTAATTTCCGGGCGGCCGAATACGAAACATCGATGATTCGCCCCTCGACGAACGGGCCCCGGTCGTTTATCCTCACGGTGACCTGGTTGCCGTTATCGAGGTTATGTACCCGAACGATGGTATGGAACGGAAATGTTTTGTGTGCGGCGGTGATATCGTACATTTCGCCGTTTGCAGTCATCCGTCCATGGAAGTCATGCGCATAGTACGACGCGATCCCCTCGATAGTCAGTACCGGCGAACCGCCGCCGGTTCGATCGGGAGTTCGCCCGCCGCTCCCGGATCCGAATCTTGGATTCGATGCACAGCCCGCGATGAAGATCGCCGTAAAACAGATCAGTATCGGGTTACGAACGGTTTTCATCGCCGCTCAGAGCAGGTCATCCATATGTTTCCGTCGAATATAATCGACGATCTCTTTCACGTTCTGTGAGTCGCTCCGCTTACACACGAGGATCGCATCGTCGGTGTCTATGATGATGAGATCGTCCACACCGTAGGTGGCTATCGCCCGTTTTGCGGAATGTACCAGGTTATTGCTGCTGTTCCTGAGAATGGCTCTCCCGAATGCCGCATTTCCGTGTTTGTCTTTGCTGCTCACCCGGTAAACCTCTTCCCACGATCCGACATCGCTCCATCCGAACGCTCCTTTCAGGACGTAGACATGTTTGGTCTTTTCCATCACACCATAGTCGATCGAGATATTCCGGATCATCCGGTATATCTGATCCACCGTGGGAAGATATTCGACCTTGCCTATGGTCACCTCGATCGCCGTGAGTCCCTCATAAAGTTCAGGGAGCAATTTTCTGATCTCGGAGAGAATGGTATTCACCTTCCAGATGAACATACCGCTGTTCCAGAGAAAGTCGCCGCTCTCAAGAAATCGTTCCGCCGTGGCGAGATTCGGTTTTTCCGCAAAGGTTTTTACACGGTATGCGCCTTTCTCAGTATACGGGGTTTTTGCCCCTCCCTCGAAATACTGGATGTAGCCATATCCCGTCTCGGGTCTTGCCGGCTCAATACCGATAGTAACCATCTCTCCGGATTGAGCCGCAACTTCGACCGCATTTTGCAGAATTCTCGTGAATTCCGCTTCATCCTGAACCAGGTGATCGGCCGGTACGACGATCATGACGGCGTCTGGATCCCGGCGCTGTATGTGCAGCGCAGCCAGCCCGATACAGGGAGCGGTATTCCTGCCGATCGGTTCGACGATAATATTCTTTTCGGGTAAGTCATGCAGCTCATCATCGATTGCCTGTTGCTGAACGGCGTTCGTAACCACGTAAATATTTTCCGCCGCTACAACCGAGCGAAGCCTTGTAAACGTCCCCGCGAGCAACGACCTATCACCGAACATCGAAAGAAATTGCTTCGGTCTTTTCTCCCTGCTCATCGGCCAGAACCTCGCACCGACACCGCCGGCCATTATAACTCCGTAGACATTCGGCATGATTTTCTTTTCCAGTATTATGAGATATTCGGTTCTTTAGGGATGATCGTCAGCCGGACGGCGGCTGTTCAGAAAATTCCGAGGCACACGTGGAGATACCGAGCAATAGAGCTCGTACGGTATTGTTCCCGCCTTCCCTGCGAGTTCCCACCCGGTCACGGTTTCGTTGCCATACGAACCGAGCAAGACAACTTCGTCGCCTTCCACGATCCCGGAGTCGCCGCCCACATCCGCCATTATTTGATCCATACAAACGGTTCCCACAACCGGATACCGTTCGCCATGAATGAGGACGTCGGCATTATTCGAGAGTAACCGGCTATATCCGTCCGCGTACCCGACCGGAATGGTCGCAATGTTCGTCCTCTTCCGCGTTATATATTTTCTACCGTAGCTTATACCGGCACCCTCGGGAACTTCTTTCACCATCGAGACGATCGATCTCCATCGCATAGCTTCTTTCAGAACGATCTGGCCGGACAGGGATGGAGAAGGAGTACTTCCGTAGAGCATAATGCCCGGACGGACCATATCATAGTGCGAGTTCTTTCGCCGGATGATCGCACCGCTGTTTGCGATATGCAAGATACCCGGATCGATCCCGCGTTTTCGGATCTTCCCGATCACACCTTCGAATCTATCAAGCTGCAAGTCGAGGTAGCGGTCGTCGGATCCTTCGGAAGTTGCGAGATGACTGTACACGCCTCTTAATTCGAGACAGTCCATACCGCCGATGGCCTCGGCAATCTCAACCGCCTCGGTAAACGGCACACCAACTCTCCCCATACCGGTATCGACTTTCAAATGATATGGAATACGCCGGCCGCCTGCAAATTCACTGCGGATTTTTTCCGCCTGACGTGACGATGAAATCGTCATGATTAGATCGTAATCGGTGAATAAACCGGTATCTCCTGCATGTGCGCCGTAGAATACCAGAATCGGCGCGGTAATACCATTACTTCGGAGCTTTATTGCTTCCTGAACAAGTGCTACTCCAAGCATGTCGACACCGGATTCAACGAGATATCGGGCAACTTCGATATCCCCATGGCCATATGCATTTGCCTTAACGACTCCGATGATCCCGGTTTGTGCAGCCGTCAGTTCCCTGACCTTGCGGAGGTTATGCCCGATCGCGGAAAGGTCGATTTCAACATACGTGGGTCGTATAGAGAGTAGTTCCTGATTGTGACGGATCTAAATCGAACGGACGCAGATTACAATTTCCGTAACAGGATCATTGAAAAATAAATTGTTAAAATTTACGGTTTTACGGAAGGAATGTCAAACATAGGATCTGACATCGTGAGGACACATTGATTCGGTAGTCGATTCGATACATAGAAACCTATTGATCGTATGCAGTCGTGATGAAACAGCACGGATTTCGTTTGTTAACCATCCTGACAATCAGATACAAACGACGGATTTATATCCTATAGTATTTTTTATCTTTAAATACACAATAAAAATTTATATTTGCAACTTGCATTTTAAAATGAAATCTATAACTCTGACTCCAGATTGTAATTAAAAAATTCTCTCACTTAGTTTCGATACTCTATTACAAATGAAACATTATGATAAAATATAAGAATCCTACTCCGGATATCAGATTGAAAGTTCTTTCACAATTAGTGTTAGTTACTAATGGTGAACTAACAAATCAGGTGGGATACAATTACGGAAGAAATACGATGCTGGAGTCCATTGAGATATGAACTAAAATTATAGTAATTTATACCTATAAGGTCAATAGGAATAGCATATTAAGAAAATCTTTTATTTGCCCCAATGTTGCATTCCATTAAAATAATAATTAGGTTTAAGCCGGGATGTATGGAACCAACCTATCTTATCCATTACATAGTTCGGAGGACCCACTATGAAGCATTTTTTCTATTTTTCCCTTCTTCTTGCAGCCTTTTCCGTACCTCTAGCTGCACAACAGACACTCACAAGATTGTTCGAGATTCCCACCGCTGATTTTGAGGTAGGCGGATTCGGAAATATCATCGCAGGTGTCAATTTTGACGGCGACGGATTGCCTGAAATTTATATGTGTAATAACAATATGATTGACCGGGCTGATGAATTAGTTCCGAGACTGTACAAATTCAAATTGAATCCCAATATGGAAACTTGGGATATGGTCTGGATGACAGAATTGGATGTTCCGCTGCAAAATACCTGGCCGGCCCTGGCATGGGGCGATTTAGACGGTGACGGAAGGCCGGAGATATATTGGGGTCCGGTCAATTTTACTGACGCTACTACTAATCCAAACCCTCCTCGTATCGTTGTTTTTGAGCATAATCCCGACGACGGAACCTTGGGAGTACCCGACGGATTGGGAGGCTATCTGCCCAATGCACAGTGGACGATCGTAGATCAGGATAATTACAACCTAAGACCTATTCGCTTTATTATAGCAGACGTCGACGGCGATGGCCAGGATGAAATCGTTTTTAGCGATAGAGCAACGAACTACCATTACGGGATCGTATCAGTTGATGATATCCCCGACAACGGCGATGGTTCGGAAACCTGGACACTGAAAGCAAGCGGATTAGACGATCCAATATTAGCAGGGACAGGCAATAAATGGGATTTTGTCGTCGCAAACAACGTCATTTATTTGTTTGCCGGAAGCGGTCTTGTGTATCCGGTACACTATGACGGGGAAAACTGGGCAGCTTTGGATACGCTTCGGAATGTTGCCGATGAAAATGGGTCATTCAAAGGCGCCGTTGCATACGACATAGACAACGACGGTGTTGAGGAAATTATAGTCGGCGGTTGGTTCGATGCAAAAGTATATGTATTGATCCCGGACGCCGATACGCTGGTGACACACCAGATTGCCGACCTGACGGAACTTGGCGGGGTGAGATTAATAGGAGCCGCGGTCGGAGATCTTAACGGAAACGGGTATGCGGATTTCGTGTTCGGTTCCAGACATGACGCCGGTAATATTGTGAACAACCCTGTATTCAGGGTAGCCTATAATGGCGGCGATATAACCGACCCTGCAAGCTACGAGTCGACATTAATCGATTCATTACTCGTACCCGCACCGAATGGTTTGGGCGGAGATCTTGATGTGGTCGTCATTGCAAATATCGACGGTGACGCTGCCGATGAACTGCTCTATACCCAGGGATATACCAGAGGCGTTGCAAATGATACCACGGGAAATGTCGTCATAATGGGCATATCCTTTACCCCTGTCAGCGTGAAACTTGTCGACAGCGCTATCCCCGCTCAATTTTATCTCGAGCAGAATTATCCCAATCCCTTCAACCCGGTCACAACATTTAAATTCGGTCTGAATACTGAAATGGTGGTCGAGCTCAAGGTATACGACTTGCTCGGGAGGGTGGTTATGACTCTTATCGACAACGAACATATGACAGCAGGATCATATGACGTCACATTCGACGCTTCTCGCCTGGCAAGCGGTACATACCTCTATAGTTTGAAGGCAGGTGAATCCGTCATTTCAAAGAAAATGGTGCTTCTGAAATAAGGACGCCATCTCGATCTCCGGGCAATGCTATCCCGGCGAATTGATCCCTGGCATTTGCGATACATCCGTAAGGGGTTGTCGCGGAAAAATTCCCCCTTGGGTACAGCTATCAAGAGAGCATAGTACCTATCAGGCGATCGTTTTCGACGGCCCCTTATGGATATGGTACCGTCATCAGGTTCTGCGGCACGCTGTCCGGCTGATGGCAGGCGTTCAGAATGCATACACCCGTTACAAATTAATGGAGCAGAAGAATCGGATATTGGTACGATCAGAAATGATTACGACTCATCCGATATAGATTGTCGTGACGTCGGTAAGTCCAAAACCATACAGCCTCCTGCTTCTTCCTTGCTTCGGTATGCAATCCGTATTCATTCTTGCGTGACACCATATTCTCGTTTACGATCACATCACGGAATGCCTGCCCGGTGTAATTCGAACGTTCGAACCTTCTTCCTTATTGGTTATTCAGCCACTCAACGCCGCACATAATCTGAGAACCGACTGCCCCCGGAATGACGACTAGCCGGTAAATGTGTTTTCATCTCCTGATCTACGAGGAACCAATGATACGAAGACTATCACTTCTCCTAATTTTCTTGCTCTGTGCGAGCACTTTACCGCTCATCTTGGGTGCCAGCGTCACCGGGAAGATCGCGGGTACAGTCACCGATACCGAGACCCGGGAACCGCTGATCGGTTTCAACGTCGTGATTGAAGGAACGACGATGGGCGCTGCCACGGGACTCGACGGGACCTATGTAATCAACAATGTGGAACCCGGCATTTACTCGGTCGTCTTCTCCGGAGTCGGATACCAGCGGAAGATCGTCACGAACGTAAGCGTGGCTACGAACTTTACCACGCGGATCGACATCGATCTGGCGACCGAAGCCGTTCTCCTCGATGCGGTTGTCGTCGAAGCGACCTCGCCATTAATTCGAAAGGATCTCACCTCATCTCATACGGTAATCGACAACCGTCAAATCGAATCGCTTCCCGTCGAGAGCATCGACCAGATCCTGTCGTTACAGGCCGGTATCACGCGGGGAGCCGGCGGCGAGCTTCATATCCGGGGCGGCAGATCGACCGAGATCGCATACAATGTGAACGGGGTATCGGCGGTAAATCCGTTCGATTTCGGGAGAACCGTCCAGATCGCTCCCCACGCTATTCGGGAGCTTTCAGTCGTGAGCGGCACCTTCAACGCGGAATTCGGCAATGCATTGAGCGGCATTGTGAATACGGTCACGAAGGAAGGAGGGAGCAAATACAACGGTTCTCTTTCGAGCTATTCCGGAAGTTACGTGAGCAACAACAAGGATATTTTCCTGAATATCGACAACGTCGATCCCGTCGACAATCATGTATTTGAGGCTACCCTCGGCGGCCCTCTTCCTCTCACGGAAGATAAGCTCACTTTTTTTCTGTCAGGAAGATACAACAAGAATCGAGGGTATCTGTACGGTCAGAGACAGCATACGATTTCCGACTCCGCCGCCCGGGATCTGAACAACCCCAACATTGTATATCTCTCCCAGACGGGAGACAATAAAATCGTTCCGCTGAACCCGAACGAAGACATCAGCGCCACCGGAAAGCTTACTTTTAAACCTGCCGGAGCGATGAAGATCAATTACGATGTAATTTTCTCGAACTCGGAATTTCAACTCTATAACCATAACCTCAAATACAATCCCGATGCCAATTATAACAGATTCGAGTGGGGACTTATCAACTCTTTAGAGCTGCGGCATGCGGTCAGCAGCAGAACCTTCTACTCGGTCAGATTTTCCCACAGCATGTACGATTTCAAGAGATACCTTTTCCCGCTTCTCGATGCATCCGGAAACGCGGTATCCTTCAGGCCGGGCATGAGTCTCGACGATCTCCACCCCGACCCGCGATACCAGCCATCTCATAAAAGCACGCGGCTGACGCCCTATACATTTTCCTCGGGCGGTACGTTGAATGAGCATTTCTATCAGCGATCAAATACCGGAGAGGTGCGATTCGACATTACCAGTCAGATCACCAATCAGCATGACGTCAAGCTCGGTTTCCATTATAAGTGGGACGAGATGGACTTTCAGAATTTTTTCGTACTCAGAGACACGACGACGTACCGGCAGCCGACCATTCTTCCTTCGGGCACGGCTTCACATGATCTCTATCAGAGATCTCCCCGGCAGTTCTCAGCATACCTCCAGGATAAGATGGAGTTTTCGACAATGATCGTGAACGCCGGAATACGTTTGGACTACTTTAATTCCCGCGCCCCGTATGCTCCGGACGATTTCACCCCAAATGAGAATCTGCAGAACGCAGAGGCCAAGATAACCTATAGTCCGCGGCTGGGCATTTCGTTTCCCATCACCGACCGGGGCATCATACATTTTTCTTACGGGCATTTCTACCAACTGCCCCCCTACCGATTTTTATACGATAATCCGGAATTCCGTGGATTGGTAACGAGTTCCGTTTTCGGTAATGCGAACCTCAATCCCGAACGGACGGTGAGCTACGAATTAGGACTCCAGCAGCAACTGAGCGACAACATAGCATTCAATTTCACAGGGTTTTATAAAGATGTGAGGGATCTTCTCGCACTCCAACAGATCCGGGTAAGTACGAGCATTGCATACCTGAAATATGTAAACAAAGATTACGGAAATATCAAAGGGATTACCTTCTCACTCACGAAACAAAGGCTTCGAGGTGAATGGTTGTACGCCACCCTTGACTACACATTTCAGGTCGCCGAAGGGAACGATACGGACGCCAGCTCGTTTTTCCTCGACCTCTCGTCGGGGAGGCAGAGCGAAAAGCTCCCCGTGCCGCTCGATTGGGATCAGACCCATACCCTGGATGCAGTCCTCTCATTCGGAGGAGAGAGAAGCTGGATGGTCACGGTGGTAGGTTCGATGTCCACCGGGTTACCGTACACCCCCGCGCTGTTCGATCAGGATATCATTCTGAGACCGAACACCGGCAGGAAACCGATACGGACGAACATCGATCTGTTAATGGAAAAATCGTTCAGCCTTGGAGCCACAACAATCACCGCTTTCCTGAAGATGTATAATCTCATCGATACGCTAAACGAGCGATTCGTCTATAACGATACCGGACGGGCGACATACACACTGGAGGAGTTGAGAGGCGGCCCGCAGGAAACCAACCGCATTGCCGAGCGCGTTCCGGGGATAAAGCCTGCAACCGAGTATTTCGTACGACCGAATTTTTACTCCGCACCACGGGAGGTCAGATTCGGTCTCGCCCTTGAATTCTAATAAGTTCCATGTACCGATCACCTCTATCTGTTTGGTAAGGAGTTAGACCATGGACGTGCATTACAGAAACGCTATTTTTCTCGTTCCCCTATTCCTTCTACTCGTTCCCGCTGATCTGTTTACGCAGGACTCGGATGCAGATCGGAGAGAACGTGAGCATCAGGCGGTAATGAATTTTATGCATTCTGCGTTAGGCTCTTCACCCTCCGCCGTTCCCCCCGTCGATATCAAGACGGATAAATACGCTATCAGAGACAAACTTGCAAAAGAAATGCGTAAAGCGAATGCTTTCGAAGACAGAAAACGGTATCTGATGAACGGGAATAATGTAGCGGTGGAAATATGGAATTACGGGGGTATAGGCCCCGGGTATCCCGGAAGAGAATTGCGCGACCTTCTGGGAATGGTGTGGAGAGGTGCACCATATATTTTTCAGTTCTCGCCGATTGTCGGGGCATCCGTCCCGAGCGAAGAGGATCCGGCTAAGAGTATCCGCGTTATTTCCGATGGACTGTTTGATTATGAGGCGTACAGGTCGGTAGACCCTCAGAATCCGGAGTTCTTCTGGACCTGGGAGCCACTCCCCGGGTATGCAGATCCGGATCAGGACCTCATGGCATCAAACCCGGCCGTAGACTCGGATAGGGACGGGAAACCGGATACATGGCCGAGAGATTGGTACCATCAGACATTGGGAGAATATGTTTGGCCGGGATACCTCAGGGTAGGTGAAAACAATGCAGATCTCGAAGTCTACTGGGCCATGGACGACAAATACAATTTACGACATCCCTATTATCCTTTCATCAATGATACAAGCAGGAAAGGACTCGGCATCCAGATCGACGGGAGAGCGTTTCAATGGAGCAATACGCTCGCTGCAAATGCCGTCTTCTTTGTATGGGACATTACGAACGTCAGCGACAAAAACCTGGATTCCGTTTTCTTCGGTATTTACGGAGATCCGGATTTAGGAGGCGGCAGTCCATATAATCAATCCGACAATGGTTTCTTCATTCCTCCCTATAATGTGCCGAACCATCCGCCGGTAGATAATATTCCCGGGTATGCGCGAAGTATGGTATACTTCTGGGATTCGCAGGGAACCGGCAGATTCGGGGTGCCGCTCGGATATCTCGGCTGCAAATTCCTTGAAAGTCCGGGCAATCCGAACGACGGTATTGACAACGACGGCGACGGCGTTATCGATGAACGTCAGGATAGCGGACCCGGAATCCTGATTACCGGACAGGAGAACATAAGAGCATATGTAGAATCGAACTACAATTTGGAGCAGTTTGAAAGATATTACGGCCCGTTAGAGGAACGGCCGGCATACATAAGAGGATACTGGTGGACAGGTGATTCAAATATGAACTGGGATGTAGAGACGGATGACGTCGGAATAGACGGTATTCCCGGGACGGGTGCGGATGGCGAAGGAGATGGAATCCCGACACTGGGAAGAAGACTGCCCGACGGCCGGCCCGATCCTCTTGCTCCCGGCGAGCCGAATTTCGGATACACAGATCTGGAAGAAGCCGACCAGATCGGATTAACCAGCTTCAACAGCTGGACCTGGGGAACGGACGCGCTCAAAAACAATGAGTCTATCTGGAACAGGAACCTGCCCGGGAATTTCGGCGAGATCGAGCAGAATACCGACATCGTCTTCGTGTTCGGATCGGGATACATTTCGCTGCAAAGAGGGGAGACGAAAAAAATTTCCATGGCATTCATCTTCGGTGAAACATTGCAGGACCTTCTCATCACCTCCGAAACGGTACAGAACATCTATAACAACAACTACCGCTTCTTCAGACCTCCCGACCTGCCGACCGTATCGGCAGTCCCGGGCGATAATAAAGTGACGCTCTACTGGGATACAGCTGCCGAGGAGAGCGTCGATCCGATTACTGGAAAAGATTTCGAAGGTTATGTGATTTATAGGAGCACACGGCCCGATTTTTCCGATATCCTGAAAATTACCGACGGTCAAGGTGCCGCTTACCTCTATGAACCACTGCGGGATGTAGCCGGCCGTATTGCGAGGTGGGACCTTGAAAATGAATGGAAGGGATATCACCCCGTCCCCTATCAGGGAAGGGGGGTGCATTACTATCTCGGCGATAACACGGGACTCGTGCACTCGTATACCGATTCGAACAATGTCGTTAATGGACAGGCATACTACTATGCGGTCGTAGCTTATGACCACGGAGATTCTGTCGGTATCCCTCCTTCCGAAACGAGTAAACAAATAACGGTCGATCCGATCACGGGAAATGAGATTTTCAGCAGCAATACGGTCAAGGTCATCCCGGGACCGCGCGCATCCGGATATACCGCATCGCTATTCGACGCCGAAAAAATCAGCGGATACGGGAACGGTACCGTCCAGTTCGATATCATCAACGATCTTGATGTAATTGACGAAATGTATACCCTCAGCTTCAGCGATACGCTGTGGCTCGACGGAACATGGTCGCTGCTGAAGAACTACTCGGTCCGCGGGGAAAAACCGATCACGGAATCCTTTTATCTATACGACACAAAGTTCACCTCCCTGTCGCAACCCTATCTGATCGATGACGAGAATCTGGTAGTGCAAGGTATGAACGGCGTCGTCTATGAAAACGAAGTCGATTACATCATCAACCTTGAGAAGGGAAGAATTCGCAGAACCGCAGATTCATCAATGCCCAACAACAGCGAATTTTCTATAACGTACATGCATTACGCTGTGTATCAGAGTCAGGCATTTAACTCCGAGGATTCAAATCCCGTCTTCGGCGGACTCAGCGTGACAGTTATGAATCATGAGCGGCTCGCTTACGATGATGTTAATTCGAAATGGACGAGCGACATCAATATGCCTTACAGGTTCTTCCTCAGAACGGCGGGAAATCCGGTCCCCGAACCGGCTGACTACATGGTAACATTTTCCGATCAGCCGATATCCACCGCGAAGAAATTCGTCCCGGGTACCGGTTTTATTGACATACCCGTAAAGTACAAAGTAGAGGATGTTACCCGCGGTATTCCGATAGAGGTGATCACCAATCTTCAGGAAACGGTCAGGAACGATTCTGCCTGGACTCCAGGCGAAGAGATAGTATTTTACCGAACGGGTTCGCCGGGCGGGCAGGGAGAACCGATCTCCTGGAGTCTAGTCATCTCCCGATCTCCGGACGGCGAAACAATACTCCCGGGCGATGGCGATGTCTTGATGATTTACACAAATCGGCCGTTTTCGAGCGAGGACATCTACACCCTGCAGACGAAAGCAGCATACATCGATGAACGTATGGCATCGTCGAACATGGATAACATATATGTAGTCCCCAATCCCTATGTCGGAGCAAGTATTCTTGAACCGGCAAATCGACTGCCGGGGCAGAATCGCGGCGAGCGAAGAATTTATTTTGAAAATCTTCCGATGCGGTGTACCATCAGGATCTATACTATGAGCGGCGAATTGGTCAACATCCTTGAGCATGATTCCGGGATGGAAAACGGTCGGGAATACTGGAACCTCCTGAACCGGGACGGGTTCGGCGTATCGTATGGTGTGTATCTCGCCCACATCGACGCGCCGGGAATCGGTCAGAAATTATTAAAATTCGCCCTGATAAAATAAACTGTACAGGAGCAAGAGAAATATTTATGCGTTCATCCGATAGATTCTATTCGAACATCTATTTCTGGTTGATCCTCGCTATCTTATACGCTGCCGCCGTTCCGGATATATATGCACAATCACGGAAAACCGGCACTACCTCCGCGCAGATATTAAAATTCAACGTCGGACCACGAGCGATTGGCATGGGCGGAGCATTCACCGCGGTGTCGGATGACATAACGGCTATGTACTGGAATCCCGGTGGAACCGCAAACATTCGGCGGAATGAAGCGTTCTTCAACCATACCTCGCTCTACCTCGATATCGGTTACGATTATGCAGCACTGGCAAGCAGCCTCTCCGGTCTCGGCACTGTCGGATTGTTTGTGTCCGTCCTTTCGATGGACGATATGGCGGTGAGAACGGAGCAGAGACCCGAGGGAACCGGAGAATTCTTTACCGCCGGCGCATTGGTGGTAGGGGTTAACTTTGCCCGAAACCTCACGGATAATTTTGCCATCGGGTTCAACGCCAAATATATCAACGACCATATCTGGCATATGCGTGCAGCAGGCTTCGCGCTCGACGTTGGCACCATGTACAGGATCCCGGCGCTCAATAACCTCCGCATAGCTGCAAGCATTTCAAATTTCGGAACTAAGATGCAGCTCTCCGGAAGAGATATTACGAAGGTAATACAATCGGGGGCAGGAGACGGAAATTTCATCAATACGAATTTAGAGCTCGACCGGTTCGACCTTCCGCTCCTCTTCAGGTTCGGAATCGCATCGGATGTGTTGAAATTCGGCACTTCGAGAGTGACCACTTCGGTAGACGCAGTCCATCCGAACGACCATACCGAATACCTGAATACGGGACTGGAATATGCCTGGAACGAAACTTTATTTCTCCGGGTGGGATATAATTCCCTTTTTGAACTAGATACGGAAAAAGGACTTACATACGGCTTCGGACTGCATTACAGAATTGTCGACCTCGTCGTTGTCAAGCTCGATTACGCGTATCAGGAATTCGGCAGATTGAGCGCCGTACACTATTTTTCGCTAGGCATTCGATTCTGATCCTCAGAAAAGTTGCTGCGGGGGCTATCCGGACTTTGCCCGGTTCCCAATATTTATATACAGGAAAATTCACTTTGCGTCTGTTCTGTGCGCTTGTTCTACTGTGCAGTATACTCCCGGTTGAGGGACAGCAATTCAGACTGCTCCGTCCCGTTCCGGATTCGATTCAGACGAACGGCTCCTACCTGTTTGGTGAACCGCATATCAGCAATCCTTCCATCAGCCATCGCGGCATAGATATGCTCGTCCGGTACGATACGGTATATTCCGCTTCCGCCGGGAGAGTCAGCTTCGTCGGATACAATCCGCACGATACAACCGGAGGATATGAGCCCTCCGGGTGCGGAAACTATATCATGATCGAGAGCACGTGGGACGGGAGCGACATCTTCCTGCTCTATTGCCATTTCACCAAACCGCTCGTGGGCATTTTCCAGGAGGTCGAAGCGGGCCAGCCGATCGGCATCTCGGGGAATACGGGGTTCTCTACCGGCCCACACCTGCATTTTGAAATTCGAATGCACACACCAGATTTCAGCGCCGTCAGATCGAGACGCAACCCCGAGTTGTGGGTTGCAATAAACGGCATGGGGGCAATATACGGCACGATTCCGAACGCCCCGAACAGCACGCGGGTGGATATCTCCCCAGATCCGAAACCCCGTCCCCCATACTCGACATTCGGATGGGCGCTCACGTATAATTTTAACGATCTTCGAATAGGAAGCGATGAGATTTACGCTGAGAACTATGCTATCGGCGACATAAAACCGGGTACCTATACAATCACCGCGATGAACGGACTTTACCGGAGGGTTGTCACCGTCGGTGCGGGAGAAGTGGTAAATGCCGATCCTCCGACTTCGATAACAGGTCCATTAACCGCAGAAAGAAATGAAGCATTATATCAGAATTCCCCGAATCCTTTCAACCCGGTTACATTAATATCCTTCTATCTGCACCGAGATAGTGACGTCGATTTGAGAGTTTACGACCTTCTGGGGAGGGAAATTCAGGTTCTCCTCGACGATCGGAAGCTGCCGGGTGAACATAGGTTGTTTTTTACTGCGGAGAACCTTGCTTCGGGCGTATATATTTATTCACTCATAGCAAAGTCAGTAGACGGCAGATCGGTCTTTCGTGAGAGCAAGGTGATGATATTAACAAGGTGACTCAATCCAATGGGGGAGCCGGCATACATTATTCCTCATTGGTATCCGAGCCTGCTCGGTTCGAATGCACTTGTTGAAATACACTGATGAAATTACCGCCGAGAATCTTGTAGACGTCTTCCCTTGAATATCCTTCCTCAAGCAGCCTCTTTGTGAGTGCGGGAAATTTAGAGACATCTTCGAGCTCCGGAGGGGTTGTCTCGATTCCGTCGAAATCCGACCCGATTGCAACATGATCGACACCCACAAGCTCTACAATGTAATTTATATGTCTGACTACATGTTCAATTCTTGCCGCCGAGCTGGGGTTCCAGAGAAACGGAGGATAAAAGGGAATGCCGATCACACCCCCCCCTTCGGCGATAGCGACGATCTGATCATCGTATAGATTCCGATAATGGTATCGCAGGGCCCGGACTCCGGAATGAGAGGCGATGATCGGATTGGATGTAACCTCGAGAATATCCTGTATCGTTTTTATACCGGTATGCGACACGTCGATTATAACGCCGAGAGAATCCAAGGCGCGTATAACCTGCCTACCGAACTCGCTTAATCCAATGGTACTGGATAATGCATCCTGAGCCGACACCGCCCATTCGGTGCTGTTATTCCATGTAATGGTCAGATAGCGCATACCGAGATGATACAGGTTCGCCAGCTTCTCCAGGCTGTTCTCAATAGAGTGTCCCCCTTCCACACAGAGTATCCCTGCGATCTTACCTTCTGCAACGATCTGCAGCGCCTCATCGGGATTTTCTGCCTGCTGTAAATCGTCGGGATTAAGCTCGACCTCGCTTTTAAATATCTCGAACATCTCAACAGCCTTTGAATAATGGCCGTCGGGATATCGGGTCGGACTCACCCAAGCGACGAACAATTGAATATCTACGCCCCCTGTCCGCATACGGGGTATGTCGGTATGATAAAAAGTATGCAGATCTGCGAAACGGTAGGATGAATTCTCTACCATCTTATATAAAACATCGTTGTGAAGATCGATCATGACGGCGGATCGATGAACCGACTTCAGAGAAGTACCGATTGATTCTCCGCCCGCGATTACGACATCCGTCGTATCCGTCAGGTAGTCCAGCCGTGAAAAAATAAGGGATACCGGCAGTGATTTCTCTTTTCTTATCGAGCCGCCGGAACCCGAACCCGCCGGCTCAATCTCACCGAACCCGTAACCGGAACCTCCGTCGAGCTGAACCATCTTTCTGGTAACCGACTGCGAACCGCTCCTGATCGAATAGAAGTAGACGCCTGCACTCCCCTTAGCATGCCATGGTACGGCGTACTGTCCCGGATATAAGAATTCGGTTTTCCGATCCATCAGTTGACCGAGAACGTTGTATACGTTTAATTCTATCGTTTCCGGACTCGCTATCCTGAACTTAATGGTCGTCCCCGGATTGAAGGGGTTCGGATAGTTCTGCTCGAGAGAGAATGACAGAGGGATATCATCAACCCCCGATACGGAGGTGGTGAACGAATAATACCAATTCCCGTTTGCGTCGGTCGTCGTCGAATCGGTCTCTCCCGATCCGGAATTGTAAATGATGACCCGAACATCGCTCAGAGCCATGCCGGTATAGTCGTCGACGACCGCACCTGAGATCGTCTGGGCGATACTCAGGCCCGGGAAAAAAGCCGGCGACAACATACAGATGATGAGGATCCGATACACGAGATTGTTCTCCGGGTTAATCCTTCCAGCGACGTGCGATCGCACGCGCCAGGAAGAGGTCGTCTTTGGTAGTTATTTTAATATTTACAGGTGAACCTTCGGTCAAACCGACACGGACGCCCTGCCGTGCGACAATCGTAGCGTCGTCTGTTGCCTTACCGGTGTTACTCCAGAGCGGCAGCGATTTCACGATCACATCCCACCTGAACGCCTGGGGAGTTTGCACGAGGAACAGCGAATCACGGTCCTCCAGTTCGCCCATCGCTCCCCGCTTCCCTCTCCGCCGAACGGTATCGCGTGGATGAACGACGGGAATGACCGCCCGGAATTTCTTCAATGCCTTGATCAGCCGGTCGAGAAGCGCGCTCCCGACAAAAGGCCGAACCGCATCGTGAATGAGTACGTAATCCGGAGGATTATGCGTTAGCATCCAGAGCGCGTTCAGCACCGAATCGTTCCTCGTCACGCCTCCCGCGACGACGGCAGTCACCTTCGTCAGTCTGTACTTCTTTACCATTTTTTTTACGGAATTCACGTACTTGAGCGGCACGGTTATGATGATCTCGCCGACGAGGGGATGCCGGTTGAAACGGCCGGCGGTCCAGGCAAGAATCGGTCGCTCGGCAGTACGGAGAGGAAGGCTGATGAACTGTTTCGGTGTTTCCCCGCCGAAACGTTTACCAGCGCCTCCACCGGTGATCACGACTGCAGTATGCATACGGAGAATATCGGATTTTTATATGAGCAGCATTGCGTCGCCGTATGAATAGAACCGGTACTTTTCCTTAATCGCTTTCTTATAGGCGCGCATAATAAAATCGCGATTGGCAAACGCCGCTGCCATCATGAGGAGAGTAGACTCCGGCATATGGAAATTTGTGACGATCCGGTCGACGATCTTGAAGTCATACGGCGGAAAAATAAATTTATCGGTCCAGCCGCGGTTCGGCTTCAGGTAGCCGGTGGTCGTCACGTTGGTTTCGAGCGTCCTGGTTACGCTCGAGCCGACCGCGTAGACGCGTTTGCCGGAATCGATCGTTTTATTGACAACGTCGACCGTGGAGGGGAGAATTTCGTAATATTCGGAGTCCATTTTATGCTTGGTCAGGTCCTCGACCTCGACCGGCCTGAACGTACCGAGACCGATGTGCAGCGTCACCGGGACGATCTTTACACCTTTTTTCTGAATCCGTTTAAGCAGACGCGGTGTGAAATGTAGTCCCGCCGTCGGCGCGGCAACGGATCCGACATGCTCGGCGTAAACAGTTTGATAGCTCTGCTTATCCTTATCGGTCGCTTCCCGCTTGATATAGGGGGGCAGAGGCATCGCTCCGATCCGCTCGACCACTTTGTAGAAGTCGCCCTCGTAGTGGAAACGGACGGTCCTTCCGCGCGAGGTGGTATTGTCGATCACTTCACACCATACCTTCCCGTCGTCGAAATATGTTTTATTCCCGATCCTGACCTTCCGGGCGGGATCGACAATAACATCCCAGATTCTCTCCTCGCTGTTGAGCTCCCGCAGCAGAAATACCTCGATGCGTGCGTTCGTCTTCTCCTTTCTGCCGATAAGACGGGCGGGAAAGACTTTGGTATTGTTGATGACGAGACAATCGCCCTTTTCAAAAAAATCGACAATGTCGGTGAACTTCTTTTCCTCTATACTCTCATCCGTGCGATTCAGAACCATTAAGCGTGCGGAATCTCGCGGCGTAGCCGGATTCTTCGCGACAAGATTCTTGGGAAGCGGATACTTGAAATCGGACAACTTGACGGAATGAATATCGTTCAACAGGTTCACGCTCTGTTCGGTTTTCCAGGATTGGGTTCTTCTCTTTCCCATTCGTAAATCTCTCTAGTAGTTTCTTAAAATCGTTAATCAGATGCAGTCCCGGTATTCCGGGACTGCACTGAGGGTTCCTGCACTTTTGTCCGGAGCTGCTATTTCTTTCTTCCGGAAGTACCTTTCGGGGCGCGTTTGACCTTACGCGTGCTCGCGGTCTTGCGGGCGGGTGATTTCTTTTTCGCTTTCGGTTGAACGGTTTTTGCTGCAAGCTTATCACGCAGCGCAGCCCGTGCAGCGGCGACACGTGCGATCGGTACGCGGTAGGGCGAACAGCTCACGTAATCGAAGTTCAGCTTGTGGCAAAGATCGATGGAATTCGGATCGCCGCCATGCTCGCCGCAGATTCCGACCTTCAGTTTCGGCCGGACCGACCGGCCCTTTTCAGTCCCGATCCGCATCAATTCGCCGACTCCGTCCAAATCGATCGTCTGGAAGGGATCCTTGTCGAGTATGCCGAGATCGTAATAATACTGAAGGAAATTACCTGCATCGTCGCGCGAAAGCCCGAACGTCGTCTGTGTGAGATCGTTCGTACCGTACGAAAAGAATTCGGCATTCTGCGCGATCTGGTCCGCGGTCAAGGCAGCGCGCGGAAGCTCGATCATGGTTCCAACGAGATAGTTGATTTTAATATCGAACTCCTGCATCACCTGACCGGCGACCTTCCGGACGACAGCTTCCTGGTTCTTCAGCTCGTTCGTATGGCCGACGAGCGGGATCATGATCTCCGGCAGCACGTCGACGCCTTCTTTCTTCACCTGGCATGCTGCCTCGAGAATCGCCCGCGCCTGCATCTCCGTTATTTCGGGATAGACCACGCCGAGACGGCAGCCGCGATGGCCGAGCATCGGATTGAACTCTTTCAGTCCTTCGACCCGGCGTTTCACCTTCTCTACCGGAACGTTCATGATGCCGGCAAGCTCTTCGAGTTCATGCTCATGGTGAGGGAGGAATTCATGGAGCGGAGGATCGAGGGTTCGAATGGTCACGGGGTACCCGTCCATCGCACGGAAGATGCCTGCGAAATCTTCCCGTTGCATCGGGAGTAATTTTGCAAGCGCTGCTTTCCGTCCTTCCGCGCTATCGGATAATATCATTTCCCGTACCGCACGTATACGTTCGCCGCCGAAGAACATGTGCTCTGTTCTGCAGAGTCCGATACCCTCAGCTCCGAACCGTAATGCGGTGGTTGATTGATCGGGTTGATCGGCATTTGTTCTGATCTTCAATGTCCGCGCCTCGTCCGCCCATTTCATAACGGCGTCGTATTTCTGGAATACTTCGGATTGTGTGCTGTCGAGCGTTCCGTCGAGCAGCACCTGGAGCACTTCCGAGGGAATTGTTTTCAGCTTGCCTTCGATCACCTCGCCGGTCGTACCGTCGATCGACAGCCAGTCTCCCTCGCGAAGCGTCTTGCCGTTCACCTTCAGGGTCCGTTCCTTATAATTGATCTCAAGCGCCCCGCAGCCGGCCACGCATATCTTTCCCATCTGGCGGGCAACAAGCGCCGCGTGGGAGGTCATACCGCCGCGCGCTGTGAGAATGCCTTCCGACGCTTCCATTCCCTTAATGTCGTCCGGGGAGGTCTCGATTCGGGTTAAAATGATTGGATCCCCGGTTTTAGCCATTTCGACCGCATCGGCTGCGTTGAAGACAATCCTGCCGCATGCGGCTCCTGGACCTGCGTTCAATCCTTTTGCGAGGAGTTTATCCTCATGAATCGCGTCGCGTTTTTCGTCCTGATGGAAGATCGGCCGCAGAAACTGGTTCATCTGTTCCGGATCGATCCTCATCAAAGCTTCTTCTTTCTTGATGAGCTTTTCCTGTACCATGTCGACCGCAATCCGGATTGCCGCAAAACCGGTGCGCTTGCCTGTGCGCGTCTGCAGCATGTAGAGCCTGCCATTCTGTATGGTGAACTCGACATCCTGCATTTCACGGTAATGCTTCTCCAGGATACCGCGAATCTTGAGCAGTTGTTTGAAGACAGAGGAATTCTTTCCCTGCAATTCCGTTATCGGCAGAGGAGTCCGCGTACCGGCGACCACGTCTTCGCCCTGTGCATTCATGAGAAATTCACCGTAGAAGACGTTCTCGCCGGTCGCAGGGTCGCGCGTGAATGCAACGCCGGTGCCGCTGTCCTCGCCGAGATTCCCGAACACCATCGCCTGCACGTTCACCGCGGTGCCCCACCACGCGGGGATATCGTACATACGGCGATATGCAATCGCCCGGTCGTTCATCCAGGAATTAAAGACCGCCCCGACGGCACCCCAGAGTTGTTCCATCGGATCTTCGGGGAAATCCGACCCCGTCCGTTTCTTGATCTCATCCTTGAATTCGTAGACCAGCTCTTTCAGATGCGCTGCGGTCAACTCTACATCCAGATGAATGTTGTGCGTCCATTTCTTGCGTTCGAGAATCTCCTCGAAGGGATCGGTAGCGTCCTTGCCCTCGGGTTTCAATCCCATGACCACATCGCCGTACATCTGCACGAAGCGGCGGTAGGAGTCCCACGCGAACCGTTCGTTCCCCGTCTGATCAATCAACGCCTGAACGGTAGAATCGTTCATGCCGAGATTAAGGACGGTGTCCATCATTCCCGGCATGGAAGCGCGCGCGCCGGACCGGACGGAGAGGAGGAGTGGTTTTTTCTTATCCCCGAATTTCGCTTTCATAGACCGCTCGACTTTTTTCAGCGCCGCGAGCACCTCTTTATCGAGCCCTTTCGGGTAGTTGCGGTTATGATCGTAAAAATAGGTGCAGACCTCCGTTGAGATGGTAAATCCCGGCGGGACGGGAAGTTTGATGTTCGTCATTTCGGCAAGATTCGCTCCCTTGCCCCCCAGCAGACCGCGCAGATCGGCGGCTCCTTCGGCTTTTCCGTCGCCGAAATAGTATACATATTTTTTCTTCGCCATTATACTGAATACCTCCGAATTGATTATGTGGTACGTGTATGGTTAGATGTTGTTATTGTTCGCTGTAGAAGATCATCTACAACCGTTTCTCCTCCGCCGGTAAACCGGACACAAAGACGGAGGATGTAGACCGGTAGTTCCCCCGAAAATAAATCCTTATCGTTGCCGATGCGCGCGGCATCCTTCTCGGTGGTCAGAATAAATTCCGCTTTCTGCCTGAGGGCCCTCTGCTCGACGCCGGTAATATCCGCCCGGGAGAACCGGTGATGGTCGAGAAACGACCGGGACCCAACGACCAAGAGTCCGCACTGAAGCGCAGATCGATGAAAATTTTCCGGAACCGCGATACCCGAAAACAGGTATGCCTTCCGCGCCCGCAGGTTTTCGAGCGGAATCACCTCACCGTCGAACAGCTCCGTATATTCGACCGGCTCGAATTGCGCCCCGACGATCTGCGGACTCCCCCGGTGTTTCAGCTCCATACTTATCCGATCGAACTCTTCCTTCGACCGGAATTTCGTAATTATATGAAGATGCGCCCTTCGCATTGAGGAAAGCGGTTCACGCTTCATTCCGGCAGGTATAAGAAAGCCGGCATAATCTGAACTCGATCCATCCGTCAGGATGATATCGAGATCGCGGAACACCCAGCGATGCTGAAATCCGTCGTCGAGAATCAGAACGTCGATGTCGAGATCGGATACGAGATTCTTCCCTCCTCTCCTCCGCACTTCATCGACGGCAACGGGAACTCCGGACAACCGGCGTGCCAACTGAACCGGCTCGTCCCCCGCACTCCATGAGTCGGCGAGTATCCGGGAGCCGTCGGAAACGAGCAGATAACCCTTCGATCTGCGCTTGTATCCCCGGCTTAATACGGCCGGTCGCATACCGAAGTCCCTGCACCACCCGGCGATGTATTCCACGACGGGCGTTTTACCCGTACCGCCGGTTGTCATGTTGCCGACAGAGATGACGGGCACGGGAAGCCGCTTCTGATTAAATATCCCATGGTCGAACAGAGCATTGCGCAACAGGACCGCCGCTCCGTAGAGCCACGATACCGGAAGAAGCGCCAGCTTGAGATTCCTATGCATTGCTGCTTTCCGGTGCAGAGGTTCCGTTCATCCGGAGCTGCAGTTTCTCCCGTTCCCGCGACAACGCTTCTCCTTCGAGACCGGGTTCGATGTAATTCGGTTCAAGGTACCGAAGGGTGATCTTCGAAAACGGAAGCGGGATCGTGAACCGATCCCAGCTCTTAAATCGATACCCGGCATCGGCGATACAACGAACCGCCAGGACCGGCACTCCGGTTCTCTGAGCCGTCCGGATGGCACCCATCTTCATTTCATATTTCGGTCCGCGCGGACCATCGGGCGTCACGACGAGGATTTTGTTATCACGGATTACTGCTTCCATTATCCTGCGCGCCTCTTTCCCACCCCTCGAACTGCTTCCCCTGATAACGTTATACTTCCATCGTTTGAGTATGCCGGCGAGCACATCGCCGTCTTTACTCATACTCACAAGACAATTATAGTTTCGATGACGGTGGAAATACCAACCCATAAGCATCTCGCCATGCCAGAATACAAGGACGAAAGGCCTGCCGGATTCGAGCAATTCTTCGTAATGGTTACGCCCTTCGGCGATTACCCGCCACGTGAGCGCCACAATCCCGGTAACGAACGTGACCAGAGCGCCGATCAGCCGGACCTTCAACTCACCGGGCCGTCTTTTTAAAAAAGCCATGTTTTCGTTCCGCGATCCTCAGGCAGCCTGCCCGCGGCCGAGGTATTCTGTAATGCGCTCCGCGACCCTTCGCGCCGCACCCGGCTGTCCGAGCATTGAGGTGATATCGGAGAGTCGCTCCTTCATGCGGTTGCGCACGACGGAATCTTCGAGCAGAATCCTCGCCTCTTCGATGAGACGGGGTACGTTGACCTGTTTCTGGCTCAGCTCCCTGACGACCTCCTCATCTCCAAGGATATTCACAAGCGAAAAATGATTCAACCGGACGATCAGTCTGCCGATGAAAAAATTGATTGCGGAGGTTCTATAGACGACAACCATCGGAGTTTGAAAACAAGCTGCCTCGAGAGTCGTGGTTCCGGATTTTACGAATGCAATTTCGGCATGCTTCATCAGATTATATGTCGCACCCTGTATCAATGCAAAGCCGCCCGCCTCCTCCGGCAGATGCGACCGGACGAACTCCGTTGAAAGATTTTGCGACACGCCGATGACAGGCTGAAGTCCGAACATCTCCTGGATACGCAATGCGGCCCGTGCCATGATGCTCAGATGCTTTGCCACTTCGCCCGGCCTGCTCCCCGGAAAGAGAGCGAGAATCTTTCGGCCGGCGTCGAGTCCGTTCGACCGGCAGAACGGTTCGCGGTCGCTCGTCGTGTGAATCAGGTCGAGCAGCGGATGTCCAACGAACTCCGCCCGGATCCCCGCGTCGGTGAACAGCTTCTCCTCGAAGGGGAGGATGACGAGCATCTCATCGACATACTTCTTTATTTTCTTCGTCCTTCCCTTCCCCCACGCCCATACCTGCGGGGCTATATAATATATGACCGGTATCCGCAACCCGTGCGCATATTCGGCGATCCGAAGATTCATACCCGGGAAATCGATCAGCACGATGAGTCCCGGTTTTTTCAATTCAATCAGTTTCCTGAGGGTCTTCTCAACCGATCTGATCACCGCCAGATTTTTCAGCACATCGCTGAATCCCATGATAGAGAGTTCGTTAATGTGATAGACAATCTGCATCCCCTCAGTCCGCATCCGGTCTCCTCCGATCCCGTATACGGCTACATCCGGGGCGATTTCTTTCAGCTGCTTCATGACATTGGCGCCGTGCAAATCACCGGATGCTTCTCCGGCAATCATTAATATCTCATCGTTCATACTTCATCTTTTCGTCAGGAATTGGCTTCAATCCGGAATGCCTCTTTACGCAGGATATCCGCTCTATGCCGGGTGCGCAGTCGTTTTTTAGACAACAGCTTCTCCATCTCGCGCCGAATATCGAAAAAATCGCTGAATTCGATATAGCTTATGTTCTTACTGCGGCAATAGGTTATCAGACTCTTCTTTGCGAAGACGATGTCCGCATAGTCCGCTGCGCAGGAATCGGAGATTCCGTCGCCCGCGACGACTCTGATTTCGTCGTCCGCCGCCTCGTTGAGAATATGAGTTCCTTTGCAGTTCGCAGTTCTCATGCAGTTCGGATTCAGGTATGGAAATTCCGGATAGAATATGCCGTCGCGGATTTCCAGCCGGTTTGCATATACGCGCAGATCGGAGTAGCCGTATTTCCCGAGAATCCTGTCGATGTAATACCCGAAGCCGTCGCTCACGATGATGAGCTCCATGCCCTTCGACCGGCAGAAGGAGACGAAGTCCGGGAACCCCGCATCAAGTTCCTGGCTGTCGATAAGCTCGTTCAACGCACCGATCTCCACGCGTTGCACGGATGCGCAGGCAACGCGGTACATTTCTGTGCCCGATACGTGTCCCTCGGCCCATGCATCGATTATATCCCGGGCATCGGCGCCGGCGAATTGCTGAAAGATGAGATCGCCGACATCTGCCGCGGCTACCGTTCCGTCGAAATCGCAGAATACTTTTACATTATGCATATTAATTGACCGCCGCGGTAGTCTCGTCAAACCGTACCGATACAAGCTTCGATACGCCCTTTTCTTCCATGGTCACGCCGTACATCGCGCCTGCAGCTTCCATGGTCCGTTTGTTGTGCGTCACGACAATAAACTGCGTGTTATCCGAAAACTTGTGAAGCATATTGGTAAACCGGTCGATATTCGAATCATCGAGCGGCGCGTCAACCTCATCGAGTATGCAGAACGGACTCGGTTTGACAAGATAGATGGCGAAGAGCAGGGCAATCGCTGTCAGGGTTTTCTCGCCCCCGGAGAGGAGCGAAATGGATGTCGGCCGTTTGCCGCGCGGCTTCGCAATTATTTCGATGCGGGCTTCCAATGGATCGAACACGGCAATCGCCTCGTCGCGTCCCGGATCGTTGATCAGGCGGAGATCGCATTCATCCCCTTCCTCGAACAAACTTTTGAATGTCTTGATAAAATTCTCTCTGATGAGGGAGAAGGTTTCGGTAAATTTCTGCTGGGCCGTAGAATTAATCTCATCGATTGTCTCGATGAGCGTATTCTCCGCTTCGAGCAGATCGCTGCTCTGGCTCTGAAGAAATTTGAGCCGTTCCGTTTCGTTCTCATACTCTTCGAACGCTGCGAAATTTACTCCGCCGAGCCTGCGGATCCGATTCTTCATTTCATGTATCCGCTCACGCGCCCCGGGCATATCGAACGCGTCGTCTTCGGGATAGGTCTTCAATTCGAGTGTTATCTCGAGTTCCTCGCGAGCCCGCTCGTCGAGCGTCTGCAGCCTGAGCCACAGCTCGTTGACTTTCATTTCCAGTTCATGGGTGATGGAGAGCGAGTCGTCCCTGAGGCGTCGTTCGTCCTTGATCTCACTCGAGATCGTTTGAATCTGAAGCCGTTTCGACCCGTGTTTTTGTTCGATCTCTTCCCGTTTTGTGTCGATAGTTTCGAGCTCCTGTCCGAAGACGGCGATTTTTTCGTCGGCTTCGGAGATACTGACTTTCAGATTTTTCAATTCATTCGCCGCCTGTGAGATCTCGACGGTTCGGTATTCCAGCGCTGAAGCCAGCTCGGCAAGCTTCCCGTCCGCAAACTCGATCTCGCGTTCGAGCTTCTCTCGGGCGTTGATCCTATCGAGTCTTTTCACGGAGAGCTGATTGAGCGCACCTTGACGGCGGTTGTATTCGGCTTCGATCCGATCGAGTTCTTCGACGAACATGCCGACTCGTTGTTCGGTCTCGGACCTGCTCAGCTCGAGAGCGTCGATCTTCGGCTGGTAACTTTCGAGCGTTTCCCGGAGTCCATCGATTTCTTTTCGCAGCTCGTAGGATTGCATATCGTTTCTTTCGATCGCTTCTTCCGCCCGTTTTTTCTCGAACTGAAGCTGCGCGATGCGTATTTCGATTGCGGCGATGCGTTTCTCGAAGCCCTTGACTTCTTCGGTTTCCGCCTTCTGATCGATCGAGTCGGCAAGAGCCGTTTTCTGTCTGAGCGTTTCCTCTAGTTCGGCTTGTTTTTCTGCGATCGCTTCCTGTTCCGCAGTCAATTCTTCGAGCTGTTGTTTTTTCCCGATTGATCTTCCCTCGTCGGCACGGGGGCTCCCGCCGCGTATGACGCCGCTTCGCGAGAGGCGTTCGCCGTCGAGGGTAACGCATTCCCAGACCGATTCCGACGCACCAATGATGTTCCTCGCGATATCCAGATCCGGTACGATAACCACTCCGGTGCAGAGCGCATCCAGAACCGGTTTCAGCTCGTCCGGGCCGGAGACCACATCGCTTACGAACGCCACTGCTCCGCCCGGCAAGGCACCTCGTCCGGGTTGCCTCTCGGGTATGCCGATACGATCGACACAGATGAAAGTAACTTTCCCTTTTCCGGATCGCCTGAGCAGTTCGATGCCCGTATTCGCCTCGGAGGATGTCCTGCTGACGACATATCCGGCGGCCTCACCGAGCACTGTCTCGACGGCAACTCGGTACCGGGCTTCTGTCCGGATAGATTCTCCGAGCGTGGTAATGGCTCCGGGGTTTGAGCTCCACGACGTATCCTGAAGTAAAAACTGGGTTCCCTCTGAAACGCCGTCATTCGATTCGATCAAGCCGCGAATAAATTGCATCCGGGTTTGTATGCGCTCGGCCATACTTTTCAGATCGAAGAGCCGGTGGCGGACTCGTTCGGTTTCCTCGAGAATCGATTTCTTTTGGTTCTCGGACCGGTACAGTTTTACCTCAGCTTCGACGAACTGCTGGCGTAGTATTTTATGATCCGAAGTGAGAACCGAGATTTTCTCATCGATCTGTTTTATCTCGGATCGATAATGCAGGTTCTCTTCTTCAGCCCGTTCGAGCCGGCCGTTGATATTATCGACCCGCGCTTTGCTCCGTTCCTGCTCGCTGCGATTCTCGCCGATGAGTTTCAGGACCTCGATGACCCCATCCTGCTCGGCCCGGAGCTCTTTTTTCTTCCGTTCGACCTTTCCCGCAAGTGCTTCCACGTCGTTCTGTTTCTGCCCGAGTTCTGTTTCGAGCTGATGTATCTCCGCTTCCGCTTTTAGTATCTGCTCGCGGAGTTTGCGCTTCGATTCCTCGAGCCGTCCCGACTGATTCAGAGCCGCTATATTTTCCTGCTCATACCGTTTCGAGGCATCTTGCAGCGTCCGGCTCCGTTCGGTGGCTCTAATCTTTTCCTGTTCGACGAGATGGATCTCTTCGCGGATGTTCTGATAATCGCGGAGTGTTTCGCTGAGGGCCGCCTCCACCTCGCTCATCTCATCCCGGAGAACGTCCAGGAGCGCTTCGCGTCGGGAGAGTTCTTCGTCGATTCTGTTCTTATCGTCCACCGCGCTCTTGAGCCGCGATTTAAGAGTACGGTGTTGTGCGTGGACCGCGGCATATTCATGCTCGATCAGATCGATCTCTATTTTTTTCAGCTCGACCGAGAGCGAATTGTACTCCTCCGCTTTCCTCGCCTGGCGTTCCAACGAATTAACGGTCTTCTGGACCTCTTTGATGATGTCGTTCACCCGCATGAGGTCCTGCTGCACCTGTTCGAGACGCCGGTAGGCTTCCTTCCGGCGATGTTTATACCGGGTTACCCCCGCAGCTTCTTCGAAGAGCCGGCGGCGTTCATCGGTTTTATCGCTCAGAATAATCTCGATCATCTTCAATTCGATGACCGAGTATGCATTCGCCCCCATGCCGGTATCCATGAAAAGATCGATGATATCCTTGAGGCGGCAGACCCCGCCGTTGAGCAGGTACTCGCTCTCGCCGGATCTGTAGAGCCGCCGTCCTATGGTCACTTCGGAATACTCCGTCGGCAGGATCCCCCTGGTATTCTGAATGGTAAGAATCGCTTCGGCCATCCCGAGCGGTTTCCGCTTATCGGTGCCGTTGAAGATCACATCTTCCATCTTATCGCTTCGAAGCGTGCTCGAACGCTGTTCGCCCAGGACCCAACGGATCGCATCGACAATATTCGTCTTGCCGCATCCGTTCGGACCGACGATGGCAGTCATACCCGAATCGAACGTCAGATGCACTCGCTGTGCGAAGGATTTGAAACCGAAAATGTCGAGCCGCGATAGATACATCGTTCCGCCTTCCGCCCCTTCTTGAATTAGATTTTGAAACCTTCGATCAGGTTCACAAAGAAACCGAGATACGTGAACGTTGCCTGTGCGTATTCACTGATAAGTAGCATGATGCCGTTTATAGAGACCACCGCAAATATCCCGATCACATAAACGCGAAACGAAAGTACGTCGTAGATGATTGACATGCCCTTAAACAATCTGAACATCACCCATAATCCCATCAATCCAAGAAGACCCAGAATCGGCACTACATAGAATTCCGTCTCCAGCACGTTATATAATATCATTGCCAGCGGTATAAATCCCACGAACGGCAGAGCGGACCAGAAAGCGACGATGTACGAATGTGAAAAAAGTACCCGCGTTTTCACGAAAACGGAACAGACCTGGATTAAGATCGCGGTCACGATAAGAACGGCAAGACAGATCACGGACAACAGAAGAATCAGCTGCCAGGTCTGATCCAGAGCGTCCGCGAGAAAAATCTTCAACGAATCCGAAATTAAAAAATGAGAGAAACCGAAATCGAGAATTTGATTATACTGGTAATGCTGCAGAAAACTCGCCAACGTCATGCCGACCGTAAGGGATATCAGAATACCGAGATAGATCGTATGGAAGCCGGAAAGAATTCTTTGATCGCGTACGTCGGCAAAGAAATTATAAGGTCTGAAGAGAGAGCGTTGGACGTTCTCCCTGAACCGCCTGCTCGCGTTCAGAATATAGGCGAATCCGATCAGAACGATAAAGCCTCCGAAAACGTATTCTATGGGGGTGCCGCCGGAAGCTTTTCCGACAATGAGCGGGGGTATTTTCTCACCCCGATAGAGAGCCTTGACAATCTCGAATCCGCGCCGTTGCTTCCGGTCGGCGCTCAGGATGCCGAGGGAATGCAGCGTATAGTCGTTGCCCGGTATCACCATACTCGGCCTGGCCCCCTGCCAGTCAGCGAATGAATTGACCAGAATTCCCGTAACGGCCATATCACGTAATTGCTCCATCATCTGGAGCAGGTAGCGTGCCTGCGCTTCGTACGAATGCGGATCGCTGTATCCGCCCAGGTTGCCGGGTTCCACGTATGAGCCTAGTTTCCCGATGAAGAGCGGTTTTTCCTGATTTCTGGATTTCCAATGGGTCAGCACGGGAAGCGATTCCTGTCCCATACCGGGAGGAATGTTGATGACCGCAAACTCCAGGTAATCGGATATTCTTTCATTCGACGGAAACCGGCTTGCCGCGTAATACGGCCGATCGTCGAAGTTTCTGCCATGTTCCGTGAGCTGTTGTATGTAATGTATCGCTCCCTGATGAGGAGCTTCGATATCGTCCCCGAGCCCCCATGCGAGCACCGAGGGATGATTGCGGTCGCGAATGATCGTTTCCTGAAGATATGTTTTCGCGACGGAAAGAAAATTGGAATTTCTGAGAATCTGGCCGGGAACGTTCACCACAGGTATCTCGATCATACAAAGAATGCCGTACCGGTCGAACAAGGTCAGCAGGTGTGGATGCGGCGGCCGGTGCAATATTCTGACCAGATTGATATTCGCGATCTTCATTAACGCAACATCCCGTTCCATTACTTCATAATTGATCGCGGATCCGAAATCGGGATGATATTCATGGTAGACTACCCCGCGGCCCCGGAAGGGTTGCCCGTTCAGAAGAATCGATGCACCCCGTACGGCTATGTCCCTGAATCCGTATACAATGCCGGAGCGGTCATGCACTGCTCCGTTCCGATAGAGTACAAGCGAAAGCAAATACAGATCGGGGTTATCGGGAGACCAGAGACGTGGATTTCTGACAATAAGCCGGAAGTTGCCTTCGGTTAACCGATTCTCACTGAAATTAAGCCTGACGCGCTGACTCTGTGCGATCACAAATCCCCTGCTCCCGTCGAGCAGCTCCGCCCCTATCTCGTACGTGTTTTCGCTGAATTCGGGATCGGGTGTGATGACATCTTCAGGCAGCACATGTTTCCAGCCGGCGGTAACCTGAATATTCATCTCCGCAGCCGTATAACCGTCAAGAAAAGTTGTTTTTACCTGAGCCTGATGTATAGAAACTTCTGGAGCGATGAGCAGATATATATCCCTGAATATACCGCCGAAATTCCGCTCGGTCCCCATCTGCGATCTGATCGGAACCGTATCCCTCGTCCGTAATGTATTGGACGTTGCGACATAGATACGGTTCGGCCCTGAGTGGTTCAGAATCTCGGGAGATACCGGAAACGAAAAACTGGTATACCCGCCGTTATGGTTGCCGATAAAGGTATCGTTGATCCATATCTCTGCAGTGTAGTTGATGCCGTATGCGACCAGCTCGATCGACGACCGTCCCAGGAGTGTATCGGGTATGGTAAACGTTCGTTCATACTGAAGCTCGGCAACACCATCGAAGGCGGAAGGAACGGCGACCCGGATCGCTTCGTCACCATCCACGCTCACCTCCCATATCCCCGAGAGATCGATTTTATGACGTGTCGGACTATCGTTGATCGTACCGCCGGTCAAGAGAGGCGTTGTCGGAAATCCGCTTCCGACGAATTGATTTTCCTGGGAAAATATTTTTACGAACGTAGAAATAACGAACATGAAAAGGAGTAAAAATCGGAGGGATGGCGGCGACAGGATTATGGCTGATCTGATATTCAATGGTTTCCTGCAATACCTGGTATTAATTGCTAAACTGCTTTAATATAAGTACTTACGGCAATTCGTATAAGTATGAAATATACAAAATAATTTTAGCGAAATCAATGAAAATAAGCTATTTACGACTCGAATTTACCGTGTTGAAAATGGAAAAGGTCTCGTTATTTCGCGATGGCGTGTCGATAGGAGTGAGTGAGAAGGAAAACCAATTCCGCAAGCTGAATCTCGGTGAGTACCGGATCCCCCGTTTGGCCGGCTTCTACCGACTCGCGGCAGAGCTTGTTAAAGAGACGCCAGTTCCAATTCTTTTTGGATCCAAGCTCCGAATATCCGGATTTGTCGGTTTTTTCGCGGGCGAAATCCAGAATCAGTTCATATACCGGATGTTCACCGGCGCGTGCATACCAGTATCCGGAGTTTGCATAATCCGGTTCCCGTCTGTGGATGATTGCATGCATATAGCTGCCTTCCGGATTTTCAACCTCCTGAGCCAGGCTGTGAGATGCTTCCATGCAGTCGTTCCACAGATAGAGACCGCTCTTAACGGTCTTTGCGCGCGCTAAATCGAATATATCGACGGGTGAAAAGAGATCGGTCAGCACGATCGAATCCAGTTTCCTTTTTAGTTCTGTCGATGTACGGTTTTCGAAGACGAGGGCAGGACGGATGTCTCGTAGTCCGGAAAGGATCTCTTTCATCGCTTCCGAATGAATTGAGCGTATTAAATCGTCAACAAGCGTCTCGACCATGTTCCGGTTGTAAGAGTTCTGATGGGAGTAGGGTTATCTGAGCGGCGATTTCGGCTTGAACATCGCATTATCGTCAAAGGCAACGTTATTCAATAATTGGTCGACCGGAGAAAACTCACCCGAAGAGCCGTCAAGCTCGAACACCCTCCATGCATTAGCGATGGAATCGGTCCGTTCTTCAGTACCTTTCACTTCATAGGTATATCTCAATCCATCCTCTCCGAATATTCGAACGGTTGCTCCGGATTGGTAGAGTCGAAAATCTTCGGTCGATCTGTCGGCGGAATAATTATGAATGGAGTATCTGAAAAGTCCCGGGGTGAGATCATAAATCGTTACGATTTCGGGTCCGAAATTTGCCCGATTGTCAAACTCGAGCTTTGCGATCGTTTCGCCGGTATCCTTTGTAACCTGGCGGTTATTCCAATAAAGGTGGAACCTCTCTCCGCCGTCCGCGGGACCCGTCAGGTGAGCGTCCAGATCAAGATTCTCGCTTTTCCATGTTACGACAACCCGGTAAAGCGCATCGAAGTCGTAGACCGGGAGCTTCACCGATCCGATATCGGTTGTATCGAGCGAATACGACAGGTACTTCTCCGCAATAAGATCACTGTAGCCGGATCTTGAAAATACGACGTCATAACCCGTTTCGCCGGTGATGGTGAGGGTTGCACTCCACGTACCGTCGTCGCCGCTGACAGCCGTTTCAACCGGGGGCCGGTTGTTGATCTGTGTCAGATTATAAAAGGATAGAAGAACATTCGGGAGCGGGTTTCCCTCTGCATCTTCCACAATTCCGTAAAATACCCGGTCTCTGGGGGCAGGTGGTGTAAACGGATTGCTGTCGTCGCACGCGTTTATGAAAAGTACCGATAGTAATGATAAACCTGCCGCTGCACGAATGAAAAAATTCTTTACTGTTGCCTTCACTGCAATTGCCTTCCTGATTACGCAAAAAATCCGGTTATTACGGTAGCAATATACGAAACTTTTTCCTCGGTCTCAAGGTAATTCCGCATGAGCTGCACGTACCGGCGTTACCCGAATATCCGTTCCGCAGCTTTCGACGACAACGGCTCCGTGACGGTCGGTACGATATATCCGAATGTTATTCGATTCGAAACGACGAATTATCTCCTCAGACGGATGTTTGAACCGGTTCTCCCGACCCACTGAGATTAGTACATCATGTGGGCGTACGGAATTAAGTAACCTCCGGGTGCTGCTGGTATTCGAGCCATGATGGCCGGCTTTCAGTACCTCGGCATCGAGAAAGTCTCCGAAGATAAAGTCCATATACCCTTCCGCCTCCGTTTCTGCATCCCCTGTCAGGAGTATCCTGAAATTGCCGTACTGCACAAGCAGAACAACAGAGGCATTGTTCAGATTCCAATGCCGGTCATCGCCGGGCGACTGAATGAACACAGGCGACGGATGGACCACATAAACTCTGGCATTCGTGAAACCTTCGATCCTTTCTCCTGCGCGGATCGGTATATACGGTATGCTTCTTTCTTCGAGCTCGGAGAGGAGATCGGAATACCACCGGTTGCCTGAATGCTGGGCAGATGCATAAATCCGTCCCACATCGATTTCCCGGATCACCGCGGCCAACCCGCCGAAATGATCGGCATGGGCATGCGATATTACTGCTGCGTCGATCGTTCCGACGCCATGCTTTTTCAGATACGGCACAACGATTCGCTCTCCCGCATCGTAGGCTTGAGTTCTGGGACCTGCATCATAGAGCAGGGTCTCGCCGTGCGGAAACTCCAGCAACAGCGCATCGCCCTGTCCGACGTCGATCATAGTTACTTTGAGAACCGGACCGGTTTCCGCCTGCGAAGAAAACACCGAGTAGTAGACATAGATATTGAGACATACCAGCAATATGAGTAAAGCACGCCGGAACATCGCGGGATCGGGTAGATTGATCAGAAGGAGGACGATCGAGTAGAAGAGCAACGCGCCCGGAAGCGTCAACCCGAACACCTCGATCGATGCGAACGTCAATGAACCGGTCAAGCGTATTACCTTCAGAGAGCCGAAAAGGAGTCCGTATGCCGCTTCGGCATACAGCATGCCGATCGTCGTATTCAGGAGACTGAAGAGCGACATCGCGAAGCCGAAGGATATAATCAACCCGACCGCAGGAACGATCAGCAGGTTGACGCCCAGGGCGGCCAAGCTGATTCGTTCGAAGTAGATAGCCGTAAAGGGAAGGGTGCCGATTTGAGCCGCGGCCGATACCAGGAACAACTGCGTGAAATAACGGGTCATCGATATCCGGTAGAGTATGGGAGAGACGGTCTGCATGATCCGGTTCATTCTGGGATACAAATACACAATGGCGAGTACAGCAGCGTAGGATAATTGAAATGAGGGCAGAAATAACTGGCGCGCGTCGAATACGAGTATGATAAGCGCGGAAACCGATATCGAATTATAAATATCGCTACGGCGTTGCACGACAGTTCCGATCAGTATGATCGATGCCATAATCGTTGCGCGAACCACCGATGGAGCGGATCCCGTGAGAAGCATGAAGAATATGAGACCTGCAACGGTACAGAGGACTCGTACGGTGCCGGTGAGACGTAAAAAACCGAGAAGGCTGAAGCAGATCACAGTGACAATGCCGACGTGCAACCCCGAGACCGCGAGTACATGAATCACTCCGGCGTTGACGAACGATCGTTGCACGTCGGGATCGATACTGCTTCGATCGCCGAGGAGCAATCCGCGAAGAAAATTCGATGCCTCGCCGGGAATCCATCTGGCAATGGCATCGTCGATATGCGTGCGCGCCGGGATTATGACCCTGCGGATGAGAGCATTCCCGCGGCTGTCCAGACGCTCGATATTGTAATTCCCCCGGACATACAGCAGGGCCGAGATATTGTTCAGGTGCAGCGCCCTGATAATATCGCGATCGTAAGGATTTCTTCTTCCGGCTGGAACCGATATCCGGCCGTGCAGAAGCAGATAATCGCCATATTCGAGTGCGATCGGCATCCTATCATATCGTTGATCCGGCGATGCCGCTACCAGGAGGTCTGCTCTGACCCGGAAAGCAGCCGCGCCGTCCGTCAGAGAATCCGTACGAATCGTAAACCGCGTTCTGTCTTGCCGGTGCCCCGGGCGATCGACAACCGTTCCCCAGACCAGAACCGACTGCCCTGCTTCGCTCATCTCGGCGAAGACGGGCGTGTATGAATTACGGATTTCGGACTGATACTTCAGGCAGCCGAGCATGACGAATATTATCGCGATCAGCGGTAGGAAGATATCTCTTCGGAATAGGAAGAAGCAGCAGAGGAGGGATACCGTAACGACGGACAGCGCCAAGACGGCGGCGTTGCCGAAATCGGGTAAAATATCGCCGAGAACGATGCCCGAAACGAAAAACACCGAGAGCACCGCGGCCGGACGCGATTGAGATCCCTTACCCGGGGATAGCAGTTCTTCTTGCAGGATCATGCCTTATTCCCTCATGGTTCAGAATGAAAGAAAGGAATACCGATCCTGACAAATAGGAACTGTGCGGTATTATCTCAACCCATAACTGGAACGGGACGTTTGCCGATTATTCCGGATGTATCAGGCGATCGCACCGTCGCGAAGACTTAGTTTCATTACGCAGAAGTACGGACTCAGGTTCTCCCTTTTCGCCGAACGTCGCATCCGGGTATGCTATACGGAAAGCTTCGACCCATGTTCTACTTCGCTTCCGAGGATCCAGTTCCGGATCCCCGGGGCGACATGGCGAATCGAACGAATTGGTTCCGCAAATCTATCCGCCCCTTCACCCCACGCCCAGAGCGGAACCGGATTCCTGGTATGCGATTTAGTGCGCAGATCTTCAAGGTTTCCGTGATCGCTCGTTATCACGAGCAACGTTCTCCCGGGTGCGGCTCTCATATATCCATTCAGAAAGCCGTCCAGCCGTTCAAGCACCATAACTGCATTCTCCATATCCTGACGGTGACCTGCGTGGTCGGTCAGAAAGTACTCGAAGAGAACGAAACGGTGTTCGGCGGCAAAGCGGGCGAAACGAATTCCCGCCTCTTCTGCCTGAATGACGGGGATTTCCGGATAGCCGAGCTGATCCCACCGCTCATTCGTAATGTCCGCCGATATAGCAGATCCGCGCATAAGGTCGCCGGCGTCAAGCAGACGGATACCCGTCAACATACATGAGAGCGTCGTGACTGTCAGCCGCTGCTTTCCCGAGTTTATGTATGCGAAAAATTGTTTCGGGTATGCATTCGCAAATTTAACCGGACAACGGGCGTCGATGAGTTTTTTAAATATATTCTCCGCCTGGATGACCGGTCTCAGACTTGAGTAAGGATACGGTCCGAAATGTTTTCCGATCATTCGGGCTGCATTGATTCCCGTGAACAATGATGTTTGCCCCGTTCCGCTCTGCGGAAGCCCGTCGACGCCTAAATTCGCATCAATCGGTTTGACAAGACCTCTGTTGCCTTTGTGAAGCCTGCTCCGTATCGAGGGCATATTCCCCCCCGCTATCCTTTTAAGGGCAGGAAGGTTGGCTGCGAAGAACGGGTTGTGGCGCGCTTGCTTGGTGCCGATTCCCACACCGTCCAGGAAGATCATTGCAACGGAACGTTCAGTCACGTCCGCGTACCCTGCCGGAGGTCTCCAATGCCTTCCGGATATCCGTGATCCAGACCGATTCCGCACGCGATTGAGTCACCCCGAGCGATTGCCGTAACGCAGCATCGAGATCATTCTCACCGTTGAATAAACGAAGTAACGTAATGACCGCTGCGTCGCCGTATCGTTCTTGAAATGTTTGAATCGTGAGAGCGGCGAAATACATGGTGGCGTTATATTCCGATTCACTGTGTGCAAGCAGAAGTTGCTCATCCATATCTGAAAACAGTCTGTATGGAAAATTTTCCTGTGCAGGACCCACTCTGTCTATTCCTGCGAAAAATGCCGCGGTTCCCTCATATAACCAGAGCGGACATCCGTTGAGCCGCCTCGAGTGCAGCACGAGACGTACGGCCTGCTGTGAAATAATATATGAAAACCTTCCGCTGCGTCTGAGATCGCCCGATGGCATCAGATGAATTCCCCGATCGTTCTGAGCGGCATACATCCAGGCCGGTAATCCCGTTTCACGAACGAAGTCATGGCGGGAACTATGCATGAAGACGGCGGTGCGTGAAGACGCGGACAGATTGAAATGTTCGCGGTAGTAGAGATAGTCCTGTTCGATCTGGTCGGCGATACGATTCGCATCCTCGGCATCCGCCGGACTGCCATAGTGTACGACGAAATTATGCGTTTCTATTTTGCCATCCCGCTGTACACCCGCCTCTCCCGCGATGAGGCCGGTGAGGAGTAAAAGCAGTTTAGCCGATATCATATTCCGATTTGCTCCCGAGCATTATGGTGACCGGTCCATTGTTGACCAACTCCACATCCATCATCGCGCGAAACGATCCCGTTCTGACCCGATCGTGTCCGAGTCTTTCACGCACCGATTCGATGAATTGATGGTAGAGGCGTTCGGCGATTTCGGGTTGAGCGGCTTTCGTGAAACTGGGCCTGTTGCCCCGCCGTGTATCTGCATGCAGCGTAAACTGGGAGATGACAAGCATTTCACCGCCGATATCATTCAACGAGCGATTCATTTTTCCCGATTCATCTTCAAAGATGCGAAGGTCGGCGCATTTCCCGGAGAGATAAACGGCATCCTCGGGCGTGTCTGAATCTTTCACTCCCAGAAATACCACGAAACCGTTACCGATAGCGCTGTACACCGATCCTTCGATCGATACGGAGGCGTTGAGTACACGCTGGATGAGGGCTCTCACCAAAAGCCTCCGACCAATCTTGTAATACCAGCATAGTCATTCCTGGTTTGTACGGTCCGCGCGCCGGTATTCTCAAACATCCTCATCACAGTATCAGATTGACCGGCTCCGACCTCGACGAGCATTCCTCCTCCCGGTTTCAGTACTCCGGAGGCTATTGAGGTAAAGCTCCGGTAAAATGCGAATCCGTCTCCATCGTCGGTAAGCGCTTCTTTAGGTTCATAGGTACGGATATGTTCAGGCAGCGCGGACCACTCATTCGCCGGGATATACGGGGGATTGGATACGATAAAATCGATTCCATTCGACGGAAGAGGGAGATTTTCCGCGAGCATATCGCTTTCCTCGAAACGAATTCGATCATCTACGCCGTAGCGTTGTGCATTTTCGCGTGCCACATCGAGAGCATCCGGACTTTTGTCGATCGCGATGCATCTTATTCTTTCATCGGCGAGCGAGAGGGTAACGGCTAATATTCCGCTTCCGGTCCCTAGATCGGCGACGGTTACTTCCGGCTGACCGGATTTCTTGCGGACTTCATCGAGCAGCCACTCGGCAAGCAGTTCAGTTTCAGGTCTGGGAATCAGCACGCGCGGATCGACACTGAACGTTCTTCCGAAGAAGTCCGTGCGGCCGAGGATATACTGGAGCGGTTCATGCGAAAGACGCCGTCGGAACATCTTCTTATACGTATCCAGTTCGTTTCTGAGAAGCGGCTGGTCGAAATGGGTATAGAGGTAAACCCGATCCCGGCGAAGCGCCTCTGCGAGAATGAGCTCGGCAGACAGCCGGGGACTATCGATGCCGTGTTCGTTCAGGTGTCGTTCGCTCCACCGTATCAACGATAAAATTGTCCATTGAATATCCTCCTCGGTCCGTGTCATGATTCGGCGATCTTGTTCAGGTTATGGGACAGCTATTTCGCCTGCGAACGGAGTTGCGACGGCAACGATGCAGCATATTCAACAGCCACAAGGAGATCACAGATATCGGCAGGGATATTGATCAAATCGTCTTTCGTGGTGACGGCGACGAGAAAGTATTTCAAGCCGATCTGTTTTTTAAATCCCCTGAGCAGCGCCACTTCTTCATCCATTCGTGAAGCATCGAATGTGTGGATCAGAATCGGCTTATTCTCAATACGCGGGAAGGGTATTATGATATCGGGAATGAATACCGCCGCCTGGGATCCTTTCAGCACCACGTTAAAACGTTTGGTCCGGTGTTTATGTTCGATACCGTTCGTATCGAGGTGTCTGCATACCGTACGCTCAATATCGCTCTCAGATTTATGCTCTTTCTCCCATGGATCGAATCCCTTATACTTTTTTACGAGCTCTCTCAGTTTCTGATCGAAGGTCTGATCGCCCGGCTGTTCGCCGCCGGATCGCCTCCTGTTCCTCTTTCTTTTGTCACCGTGCGGGGTAGGTTTCGGTTCACTCGTCTGCTGTTTATTCTGTTCAGTCACGTTTCCTCTCGTTAGGCTATTTCGTAGTAACGGGCAAGTCTGTGTAGTGATTCTTTTCGATCGGTTTGCCCGAGATTCGCTCGATCGATGGCATGTTTGATGAGTAGTATTGATTCGTCATAAACGGATTTATTCACCGGGTACGGATGTCCTTCCTTTCCTCCGACGGCAAAACTGAACCTGGCAGGGTCCTCGAAGCAGGGGGATGCGCCGTAAATTACTTCGCTCATAAGCGCCAACGCTCGAAGCGTCTTTGCGCCGACACCCTCAAGGCCGACGAGATCTTCATACGTTTCGGGACGTTTCTCGTGCGTCGACAACAGAACTGATTGCAACCGGTCCGGCTTTATATCCCTGAACGAAACCCAGTGTCTCGACGGGAGCCGGAATTTCTGCCCGGTCCTTTCTATCACGGGTGATGCTTCGTCGAACAGATCGCCTTGAACGGGTACCTCGAAATTCCTTGTAATACGGAGTACTTCGCGCAGGTCGCTCATAACCTCCGGCGTCGGGCTTATGCTTATCCCGACAGACCTGAGCCGCGTCTGTTCGCTCTCGCGGGCGGTAAGATCGAGGGTCTCGGAACTGGTATCCGAAATAATTCCCGCATGCGGTTCCACTACGAACGAACCCGTTCTACTCCCGAGCCAATGGTATCTGCGGGCAAAGCGGAGGGATTCGTTCATCCCCTGATGAATTACTACCCACTCGCCGGAACTTGTAAACAGTATCGAGTGCGCATAGATTTGATACCCGTCCTGAACCGCATAGGAGTCGACCTTCGCGGTCATCCTGCTCGAGTAGACGAGAGGCGAGGGGTCAATATCAAGCGCTGCGCAATGAGTTCTGATTTCATCCGGGGTCTGTCTGGATACGCCGCCTTTGCCGCCGGCGACATAGAGATCGAGTTCGGTATTGAGATTCTTTAGCCCCTCTTTTATCGCACCGAGCGTCATCGTTGTCACGCCGCTCGAATGCCAGTCGAATCCGATAACGCAGCCAAACGCCTGGAACCAGCACGGATCTGACAATCTCAGAAGCGCCTCACGCGGTCCGCGATCCTCAACAATTGCACGTATAATCTCGCGTGCAAGCAGAACTATCCGGCTGAAAAGCCATCGCGGAGCTTTTCCGCCATGGAGTGGTGAGTCCGTAATTCCCGTTCGCATACACCGCTTTGCTGGTTATTTTACATATCTGTCGAACCATCCGAGAACCCGGCGCATCAGATCGAGTTGATGTTCCCGCTCAGTAATGCCGTGGCCCGCTCTCGGATACAAGACGAAATCAGTACTGACCTCATAATATTTAAGAGCGTTGTACAACTCCCACCCCTGCCCCGGAGGCACTCTTTCGTCTTTCTCACCGAACAGAATCAGAGTCGGTGCAGCGGCTCGGTCGATAAATTTTAATGGGGATCTCTCCCATTGAAGTTCCTTATTGTCCCACGTATATCCGTTCCAGTGCGCACGCGCCATCTCATCGGGTATATCCGTCATTCCGCCGAAACTTATCCAGTTGGAAATTCCCGCTCCCATAATTGCGGCACGTATCCGGTCCGACGCGGTAGCCGAAGCCCATGCGCTTGTATAGCCGCCGTAACTCCACCCCCCTATACCGATACGCTGTCTATCTGCGATACCCAGTTCGATCATCCGGTCGGCGCCAGCCAATATGTCTTCCCATTCCGCTCCCATCATATCGCCCATATTTGAAGTTATAAAGTCGACTCCTCTGCTGGTGCTCCCCCGATAATTCGGCAACAATACCGCGTATCCCGCACCGGCGAGCATCTGACCCCACATCGACCAGGAGCCATGCCAGCCTCTCAGGTATGCCGCTTCGGGACCGCCGTGTATCTGCAGTATCAGGGGGTAGCGGGTTCCCTCACGGTATCCGACCGGTTTGATAAGGACGCCCTGAATGGTTACATCTCCGGGTCCCAGCCAACTCACTTCGCTTACTTCGCCGAGGGCGATGTTCCCGAGTTCATGATTTAGAGAAGTTAGTTTCAATATTTCCCGTTCCCGGAAAGCACCCCTCCACACTTCGTTGGGATGGGAGACGGTATTCGCGGCCATCGCGAAGTATCTCCTGTCGCTCGACACGTCGATCGCAGTGAAGACAACCGCGTTATCGATTATCCTCGTTACCCGTCTGTTACGAATGTCGACTGTATTCAGGGTAACTCTGGTATCCTGCTGTGCAACGAAATAGAGCTCGTTATTGGTCATCCATCCGAAATCGGTCACGGTGCCGGGAAAATCTTCAAGGATGGATCGGCCTTCCTCTCCGGCTATGGAATATATCAGTATTCCACCTTCTATCGGTTCTTTCCCTTCCGCGCGGGCATTCTGGACGGCGACATTCCTGCCGTCGGGAGACCAGAGAACGCGACCCGTTTTTCCGGGTGCGCGCGCAAAGAGCTCTGCGTTGCCCCCTCTGGAATCGATCGTGTAGAGGTCTCCGTAAAATGCAGCATCTACAGTCGGCAGATCTGTTGCCGTAAGCATGAAACTCGATCCGTCGGGAGACCAGGCAAAGTGCCAAACACTCAACTCATAGCGTGAGACGAGCGTGGTGAGACGATTTTCCGGATTAAGCGAATACAGACGTATCGACCGCATATTCTCATCGGCCACAATCCAATCCTGTCCGCTGCTCCGCGCTTCGACTGCCGGCGACGGAACCGGATCCTGGGAAGTGAATGCAATTGCAGATCCGTCCGGCGACCATTGGAACGAGCGGATACCCGATTGCGTCGATGTCAATCTTTCTGCTTCTCCCCCATCGGCGGGAATACGGTAGAGTTGTGTTGAACCATCACGGTTCGATAGGAACGCAATCCAGACACCGTCAGGCGACCAGGAAGGCGCCCAGTCATTATAGTCTCCCCATGAGAATCTGCGGGGCGATCCGTCATCGGCGCCGACGATCCAAAGATCGTTAATCGGATTTCCGGGTTCTTCCTCACGGTGCCTGCCTACGACGAAAATTATCTTCGTGCCGTCGGGAGATATCGAGGGCGATTGAACCATTTTTATCCGAACGATATCTTCGGGAACGAGTATGTGTTCCTGGCTGCGAAGAGGGGACAACGCGGAGAGGAGAAGTACAAAACATATCAGACGGTGACGGAAGTGTTTGTTCATTCGGGGTTCACTTTATACTTGATCCTTCTGATTAGCCGGTGCCTCGGATTCTTTTAATTTTTGGTGCAGTAACTTCGAGAAATCGGAGAGGTTATAATTCGATTTGGCCAGATAAACTGCGTTATATTTCTCGGCCATAGGCCTGAGAGTTTCGTAAATTTCTCCGCTGCAGAATATGACGGGAGTTGCAATGTTCGGGCCGTTCTTTCTCGCCATCTGCAGGATTGCAATCCCCGGTAGTCGTCCTTTGACTGATTCATCTTTGAAATCGTTATCAAGGATAATCAGATCGAACTTCTGCTCATGGATTTTTTCTCTCGTTTTCACACTGTTGTCGCTCTCGATCGCTTCGATCTTGGTTTTGAGCGCGGTTGCAGCATGCTTCAGCGCGAGAAGATGCGACTTTCTGACGCCCTGATCGTCATCGGCAATTAGTACTATATATCCCATAGCAGGTCAAGATTCCCTTGATTATTGTTGATAGTGCAGCCGAGCTGGCGGTCATTACCCTTTGATGACGCCGATCGGAATCAAACGTGCGACTTTTCTCGAGAGGCCGGCATGGTGCACAACATCGACCACCGTGTCGACATTTTTATATGCGTCCGGTTTTTCTTCGGTTAATCCGGTTTTCGAGGCGCCCCGTACCGAAATTCCCTTCGATCTGAGCCGTCGTACGAGCTCGCTCGCGTCCGTTCCCCTGCTTGCGGCTTTCCTGCTCATCGCTCTGCCGGCGCCATGACAGGTCGATCCGAAGGTTTCTTCCATCGATTTCGGGGAGCCGACGAGAACGAACGAGCTGGTTCCCATACTGCCCGGAATCAGAACCGGCTGACCTGCGTCGCGGTAAGCCGGAGTTATTTCCGGATGGCCTGCCGGAAATGCACGGGTCGCTCCTTTCCGGTGAACGAGTACCTCTTGCCTGCGTCCGTTGATCACATGTTCTTCGAACTTTGCGATATTATGTGCGACGTCGTATACCAGCCTGAGGTCGCCGCGTTTGAAGACCCGTTTGAATGTTTCGCGGGTCCAGTGAGTAATCATCTGCCGGTTCGCAAATGCAAAATTTGCCGCTGCGCCCATCGCTTCCAGATAGGATATACCCTCGCCCGATCTGACCGGAACGCATGCGAGCTGTCGGTCGGGAAGCTGCAACCCGTACTTCTTCCGTCCCAACTGCATCAGGTCGAGGTAATCCGTACACACCTGATGACCGAGTCCCCTCGAACCCGTATGAATCAAAACTACGACCTGATCTTTCTGTAATCCGAAGCGCTCTGCAGAAGATGCATCGAAGATCTCGTCGACGAACTGTATCTCCAGGAAATGATTGCCTGATCCGAGAGTGCCGAGCTGCTTCCCACCCCGCTGCTTCGCCCGCGAGCTTACCTGTGATGCCTTCGCACTTGCGATCACTCCACCCTCCTCTATATATTCCGTATCGCTCTCCGATCCGAAACCATTCCGTACGGCCCAGTGTGCTCCGTGTTCGAGGACTTCATCGATCTCCTTGCCGGATAACGTGACCGGCCCTTCTTTGCCCGTGCCGCACGGAATAGCTTCGAACAACTGATCGAGGAGTGAATCGATCCTCGGAAGCACCTCTTCTTTTGCGAACGGAGATGCGAGGAGTCGGACCCCGCAATTGATATCGAATCCCACGCCTCCTGCGGAGACAACGCCCTCTTCGGGATCTACCGCGGCTACGCCGCCGATGCAGAATCCGTATCCCTGGTGTGCATCCGGCATTGCGATCGATGCCTCGAGCAGACCGGGGAGCATTGCAACATTGGCTATCTGATCGAGAGTCTGATCTTTCGAAACCGCTTCGACTATTTCATGATTCGCATACAGCCGGCCTTCGACCCTCATCCCAGCTTTATATGCCGTATCGAGCCGGTAGCGGTAGGGGGCGTATTTTTCAAGTGTGCACATACCGTTGAACATCGTACTTAAATATCGACAAACACCCGTAATCTGAAACCGGCTCCGGCTTCGGTGAATAGGATCTGATGATATGTGATCGCTTTTACATCGTTCCGCTGCATATGGTCCGAAGACCTCTCTTCTCCGTACAGGGTCGAATCTATCGTAAACGACGACGGTATCTCCACTACTGCACGGGCGGGGAGAAAACCGTCACCGTCGATCATATAGAGTACTTCGTTCAAATACCGCACGATCGCCTGAGCCCAATCATCTCCCTCGGTATGAACGGTTCGCTCTATCGATTCTTGGATCGACGTTTCGTCGGTTATCATCGAAACAAGCGCCGTCACCGCTCCGGCGATAACATTTTCCTTCGTATCTCCTTCGACTTCGAATCCCGTATCGGCGGTATGTTCCAGTATTTGAATTGTGAACGGCATCGGTCACGGACGCCGGTAGACTATCTCACCTCCGAGGATAGTCATATCCGGATTCAGGTGTAAGAGGTCTGCTTCGGCTATCCCGAATATATCTTCGGGGAAGACAACAAAATCCGCCAGCTTTCCGGACTCTATCGATCCTTTGAGATTCTCCTCGAAGCCGGCATAGGCAGCCCATGAGGTAAACATACGGACGGCCTCCTCTCTCGTAACCCTCTGTTCCGGGTACCAGCCGCCCGTGGGATGCATCGCTGCATTCTGCCGCGTGACAGCGGCGAATACGCCCAGGAGCGGGTTGACCGGTTCAACCGGAAAATCGGATCCGCCGGCGATGATCGATCCGTGATTCAGAATGGTACGCCAGGCGTACGCACCTTCCGAACGCGCGGGTCCCAACCGGTCGACCGCCCATCCCATATCCGACGTACAATGGATCGGTTGCATACTGGGGATAACCCCCGATTGTGCAAAACGAGGAAAATCCTCCGGTGCGACCACCTGCGCATGTTCGATTCGGAAACGGTGATCCCGGACCTCGCCGTTCTGCAGAGCGCGATCATATGCATTCAGTACGATACGAGTCCCGCGATCCCCTATTGCATGAGTGCATACCTGGAATCCGCCGCCAAGCGCCTGCTCTGCGATTCTATAGATGTCGGTTTCGCCGGAGAGTACGAGTCCGGAATACTCCCGTTCGTCAGAATACGGTTCGATGAGCGCGGCACCCCGCGATCCCAGTGCGCCGTCAGCGTATAATTTAATCGCACGTACCGTGAGTCTTCTGTTTCCGGCGCCGATAAGAGGCCCGTTCCGGAGAAAATATTCCCATGTATCGCCCTCTCCGTCGACGGCGCCATATACCCTCAACGGAAACTCGTCGAGCGAGATCAGGTCCTGATACAACTCGATCGTCTCAAGATCGACGCCCATGTCGTGTACACCGGTCAATCCATACGAGAGACAGAGATCGATAGCTTGCCGGACGGCGCGCCTCATATCTTCCGGAGCGGGGGGTGGAATATGTTTTACGACCAGTTCAGCCGCGGCATCGATCAGAACTCCACTTGGATCGCCGTTTGCCGCCCGTATGATCCGTCCTCCATCGGGATCCCGTGTTTGCCTTGTTATTCCGGCGAGACGAAGCGCGACGGAATTCACCCAGACCGCATGGCCATCGACCCTTCTCAGATAAACCGGATTATCGGGTGAGATCCGATCGAGTTGAGCGGCGGTGGGAAACCGCCTCTGCGGCCATACATTTTGATCCCATCCCCTGCCCTCGATCCATTCGCCGGGTTTTGAAGCCGAGACAGCTTCCGCTACAATTCCGACGATCTCCGCGGAACTCCCGGCCGAGGTAAGATCGAGGATCAGGAGACTTCGGCCTAATCCTACAAGATGGGCATGTGCGTCGATAAATCCGGGAAGGACGGTTTTACCTTCAAGATCGAGGTACTCCGCAGCCGAGTATCGCCCGCGGATCGTCTCGTCGGTTCCGGTTGCGACTACATAACCGTCTCTGACAGCGACGGACTGCATCAATTCCGATTCCGCATTCAGCGTATAGATGCGGCCGTTGTAGAGGATCAGATCGACTCTGACTACGGAGTTCATATCGAGCATCAAAGGAGTAAGAACGGCAATGGAAATAAAGACGGAAATAATTATGAGCGGCTTCATCTGTTACCCTCAAGGGGGAATGGCAACGTGAAAAACGTAACATCTGTGGAAGATAATCAATTCCGTTTAAAAAACCAATTAAGATTGATTTTCACTTCATTTTTAGATATGTTAATCGCTTCATACAAAGTCCGTACTATCATCACTATCTCTCTATGATAACATCCGACGCACCATTCGAACGCCTCATCGGCATCGTAGAACGTCTGCGAAAGGAGTGTCCGTGGGACCGCGAACAGACGCATGCTTCCATCAAACATAACTTAATCGAAGAAGCGTTCGAAGTTGCTGAAGCGATCGATGCTCTCGATATGGAAGAGCTTCAATTCGAACTCGGCGACCTCCTCCTCCACGTCGTGTTCCATTCGGTATTGGCGAAGGAGTCGCGATCGTTCTCGATCGACGACGTCATTGAAGGAATTTCCGAAAAGCTTATCCGGCGGCATCCGCACGTCTTCGGCACCGCGGAGATCGACAGCCGGGACGAGGTGCTCGCAAACTGGGAGAAAATTAAACTTGCGGAGGGTAGATCATCGATGATCGAGGGTCTGCCTGCTTCCCTCCCCGCGCTCATGCGGGCTTACCGTCTTCAGGAAAAGGCATCGAGAACAGGATTCGACTGGAAGGATAAAGAGCAATGCTGGAAAAAAGTGAACGAGGAGATCGAAGAGTTTCACGATGCGGTACGGCATGGAGATTCGCGCGAGAAGTGCGAGGAGGAACTGGGCGATGTCTTTTTCTCTCTGGTTAACTACGCAAGACTCGCGGGTCTGCATCCCGAAGACGCGCTGCAGCGAACAAATAAAAAATTTACCGCTCGTTTCAAAGCCATCGAAGAGGAGCTGCGGAGACAGGGCAAGGATATCCACTCGGCGACACTTGAGGAGATGGATGCCATCTGGGAAGAAACGAAGAAGCGGGAGCATTAAGCGCTTGCACGGAGCGCTCGGCGGGTACCCTGTGGCGGACAGAGCTTTACCGGCACATGGACCTCACCCTCCTTAAACCGGACTCCCGTACTTCAACGCTTCCCTTTTCTGCGATCAGCACTTCACTCGGATTTTTTTCCCGCGTCCGTATCGTTCCCGTTCTTCTTCCCGTTCGTTTTATACGCTTCGTATGCATCGATTATATCTTTCACCAGACGATGACGCACCACATCGGTCTTATCGAGGTATACGAACGCTACGCCCTCGACGTTTTTCAGAATGGTCTGAATTTCGACGAGGCCCGATATCGCATTGGACGGCAGATCAATCTGTGTTATATCTCCGGTCACGACCGCGCGGGAATTCGCACCCAGGCGGGTCAGGAACATCTTCATTTGGAGCGACGTTGCGTTCTGAGCTTCGTCGAGAATCACAAATGCATTGTTCAGAGTCCTTCCGCGCATATACGCCAGCGGAGCGATCTCTATTATCCGGCGCTCAATATATACTTTCAATTTCTCGGCCGGAAGCATATCGTCGAGCGCATCATAGAGCGGGCGCAAGTAGGGATCGACTTTCTCCCTCAGATCGCCGGGAAGAAAACCGAGATTTTCACCGGCTTCCACTGCGGGCCTGGTGAGTACGATCTTCGTCACCTGGCGATTTTTCAGGGCGGCTACGGCAGCAGCAACGGCGAGATAGGTTTTGCCGGTACCCGCCGGTCCGATAGAAAACACGATATCGTTCTTCTGCATAGCTTTGAAATAGCGCCGCTGACCATCAGACTTCACCCTGATCATGTCGTCTTTAGTGAAGAGAATAATGCTGTCCGCGTCTTCCCGCTCGGATTGGAGGGTGCGTTTTTCGTTGCCGTTGCCCGAGGGAATTGAGGATGCAACCAGATCGACCACTGTCTCGACGTCATTCGAGGTGAGGTGCTTATTTTTATTCAGCATAAAAATAAGCTCTTTGAAGATCCGGTCGAGCTGGGATACTTCGGCCGGATTCCCCTCGATTAAAACGGAATCGCCGCGTATGAGGATACGGGCATCGAACCGCTGCTCGAGTAACGCAAGATTCCGGTCGTTAAATCCGAGCAGCGACAACTTGTCAACTCCTTCAAGGGAAATCTTTTTTTCTTCCGTGGCTGGCATCTCCTTTGTAATATTAGTTTGAAAAATGTTTATAAAAACAATAAAACCCTTATGCGGACGTCAACGTATCGAAGACCGCATAAGGGCTTGAAATAATTTGCAGCAAAGGATAAACAAAAAAGAATATGATCCTTATAAGTTTATACCGGGCGGATTACCGCATTCCGTCTCTTACTTCGCGGTAATACCGATTTGCGGATTCCCGCTCGGTCTGGGAAAGGTTGCCGTCCCCTTTGTTTGGAACCTGGAGCCGCTGTCCCGGATGTATAATATCGGGGTCGCGGATATTATCGCGATTCGCCTGCCAGATCTTCGGCCAGAGCCAGGCATTATCGTAGATATTACGTTTCTTGGCAATATTCCACAAACAATCCCGATCACGAGACCAGGAACCGACCGTATAGATCTGAACCATTTTCTCGAGTCTGTCGAGGAGATTTTTTACCCGCTGATCGAGCGCCATGAGCCGATCGTAAACGTCGGTATGGGCGCTTTTCCGGTCTGCTTTCATCTCGGCAATTGCTGCTTTAACTTCGTCGACTTCGCCGCGGCGCGCGAGCAGGTCTGCATCGGAAAGCCGCTCAAGACCGCTCACCCTGTTCTCGAGCTGGGATAGTCTTTCGATGAGGCTTCGTATCTGAGCTTCGGTTGCGCCGACGAGCGCCAGGATTTCCTGCCTGCATGTTTGGAGCTCGGTCCGTTTCTGTGCCAGCTGCTGATTGAGGCCGCTGATATCACCGTTGAGCGCGTTGAGCCGTTGTTGGAGTTCGTTTCGCTTCTGCGTGAACTCGTTCATCTGCTGCTGCCATTCATCGCGTGCCATTCTTTCTTGCGCGTCTGCAGTGACATTGATCGCAGTAATCAGAAGCGCTGCGACAAGCAGGTACAAGATTGATCTCAATTTCATATTCCAACTCCTTACGTTTCGGATAGTATTAGAAGAATTGAATAATTAATTCCACTGCTGAAGACGCTGACGGACCTTCTCTTTATCTTCCGCACATTTGCGAAGCTCCTGATCTATCTGCGATACTTGTTGCTGTATCCCTGATTTTTCCTGCTCCTTCGACGCAATCTCTCGTTCGAGTGCAGCAACTTCAGCTTTCAAGTCTTCTAATTGAGCCAACTCTTCCGCGTTCGGGCGGCGCGCACAGCCCATGACAAGCGCCGAGATAATAATGACACCGAGTAAGAATGTCATCATTCTTTTCAAGATCGTCATATATGCCTCCTCTATTGGATGACGGGGTAGAATATTCTCTGTCTTAAGCACCGTAAAGTGCTGTAAACTTTGTGCATAATATAAAAATAATTCTTTATTGTCAAGGATTATTTCGACAAAAATCCTCGGTTTCGTAAAGGTTTTTAAATTTTGAATTACCCCTATTGCGGGGAATTAACGCGTTTTTTAATCGTACCCCCGGTTAAAGCCGAAGGCCGATTGTACCTCCCGTGTAGCAGGAGGATCGGGAATTGAGACGCTCAGCACCGGATGAATTTCTTTAAACTCGCTCCGGATTGCAATGATTCGTGAAACAGGAGAACCTGCCGCGATTAGAATCTTATCTGGAACCGTACGGAAGCATGACCATCCGGTTTCACCTCGGGGAGAATCCTCAGCGACAGGTCATCGCCTACATCGAAAGCTGACAGACTCGCATCCACATATGCGTCGAGCAGGTTGAGAAGATAAAGAAATCCCATATACCAGGCGAACCTGTCGCGTTGGTCGCGATAGAAATTCCGGTTGATAAGGAACTGCTGGTTTCCCAATGGATTCTCGCCGGTGATGCTTTCGCGAAAACGCTGGCGGTAGTCTTTGTACAGATCGTCGAACGTCACAATCGCGTAGATAAAGAATCCGCCTATTCCCCAGATAAGCGGTACTTTCCAGTAAGAGCCGTTATAGATCTGGCCCGCACCCGGCAAGACTGCAGAAAGAGATATCGCCACAGCAGGCGATTTTGGAGTTCGACTTCCGGCATGATATTCCTCCCCTTCCAATACGACGACCGATGCTGAGGTATCAGCATGTACGTCTGCTACTTGCGCCCATGCCGCGAATGATATCGACGAAAGTACCAGGCATACGATGAGGATTCGCACGGTATTAAACAGTAATGAGAGCGATAGCCTCAATTTCCACCTTTACATCTTTCGGCAAACGTGCAACCTCTACTGCGCTTCGAGCGGGAGCGGCGGACGTGAAAAATTCGGCATACACTTCGTTCATGAGGCTGAACTCATTCATATCCTTGAGAAAGACGGTGGTCTTGATCACGCTCTCAAGAGATGCCCCGCCGGCTTCAAGCACGGCGCGCAGATTCTCGAGCGCTTTCCTGGTTTGATCCTTGATGTCCGTCCCGACAATGGTCCCGGTTTCCGCATCGAGGGGAATCTGACCCGCCGTGAACAAGAGCGCTCCCTCACACCTGACTGCCTGATTATAGGGACCGATGGGCGCAGGGGCCGCTTTTGTAGTGATGATTGATCTGTGCATTGATTGATCGCTCCGCTTTGGCTTAACCTATCGCTCGTGAAGGAAATTATCGGCCCGATGAAACCTCATATCCGCGTTTCAACGTATTTCTATCTGATCAAACAGATCGAGGAGCCGTTCGAGGTCGTCGATCGAATAATATTCGAGTATGATCTCACCTCTCCCGCTGGGCCGGGACTTAACAGCGACCTTCGTTCCGAATACCTCACGCAGACGGGCTTCGATCGTCTCGAGGTTCCGTTCCGCCCTGTTCGTCCCTTCTGCAACCCGCGTCTTAACCTTTTCACCTACCTCCTTGACGAGCTGTTCGACTTTCCGGACGGACAAACCCTGCTTGACGATCTTCTTCCATATCGACAACTGCCTGCGCTCATCCTGCACGCTGAGGAGCGCCCGGGCATGTCCCATGCTCAGTTCTCCCTTTCGGAGACTCGTCTGAATATCTTCCGGCAATCTCAGCAGCCGGATAAAATTCGTAACCGTTGTTCTGTCCTTGCCTATCTTCCGCGCTACATCCTCCTGGGTATAGTTTATCTCTTTGATGAGCCGCTGGTACGAAATTGCGATCTCGATAGGATTCAGATGCTCTCGCTGGAGATTTTCGATAAGGGCAAGCTCGAGCATTTCCTCATCGGAGGTAACGTCAATAATATATGCGGGAACCTGCGTCAATCCGGCATCCGATGCCGCGCGCAGACGGCGCTCTCCGGAGATCAGCTCAAAAAATCCGTTCTCGACTCTGCGAACCGTGATCGGTTGAATGACCCCTTTCTGAAGTATCGATTGACGTAGTTCATCGAGCGCCACGGGATCGAAATCGAGCCGGGGCTGGAATGGATTCGGCCTGATCCTATCGATTGATATGCGGGCAGTTGCTTCCGTTAATCCGTCATCCGATTGCCGGTGATCCCTCCTCAATTCGGTTTCGTGCGGTTGCGGACGCGAAAGCAAAGCATCCAGACCTTTACCCAGAACCAGTTTAGATTTGGACATGTTCACTCACCCTGATGATTATGCCGTAACAATTCGTTTGCAAGTCTCATATAATTGCGCGCTCCCGTCGACACCGCATCGTAGAGGATAATCGGTTTGCCGAAGCTGGGTGCTTCGCTCAGCCGGACGTTGCGGGCTATAATGGTATTGTATACTTTTTCTCCGAAGTATCTCCGCACCTCGTCGACGATCTGTTTCGAAAGACGAAGATGCGAATCGTACATCGTCAGGAGAACTCCTTCGATGTTCAGTGCCGGGTTGAAATTCTTCTTCACGATATTAATCGTATTCAGGAGTTTGCTGAGTCCCTCGAGCGCGTAATATTCGCATTGTACCGGAATGAGCACCGAATCGGCCGCTGTCAATGCATTCAGGGTGAGCAAACCGAGCGAAGGCGGACAGTCGATAATGATATAATCGAATCCCCCGCGCAGCTCATTGAGCGCCTGCTTCATCCTGGTTTCACGGTTATCTTCATCTACCAGTTCGACTTCGATACCGACAAGATTGATGTGCGATGGAATGACCGAGAAGTAGGGCATTTGTGTCTGACAGACAAGGTCAGATCCGGAATGCGTACCGATGAGCAATTCGTAAACGGTTCTCCCCTCGGGGACATCCTCGATCCCTGAACCGCTGGTGGCGTTCGCCTGCGGGTCTGTATCCACCAGTAAAGTTCTCTTTTCGGCTGCGGCGATACACGCGGCGAGGTTGACCGCGGTTGTGGTTTTCCCCACGCCTCCTTTTTGATTTGCTATTGCGATTATCTTTGTCATATTCTCTGTTGAGTGGTGCTCTGAGTCCGCGGGATATTCACCGCATCCGGCTGTTGCCGTGCTACCGGGGCATCCGGAGTATTATGTGAGTGCCGATAATAACAGAGCGATAATCCCGAGCAGTACGTTGATCCTGGTGCTCCGTTCAATCCGGTCCTGATTCTTCCGGGATTCCCCGATGGAGGTTCCCGGATTCCGGATTAAGTATTTAAATTGCATATAAGCGTTCCGGGATCTCATCGAAGCGAACACGATCGCCGAAAAAATCAAGATCTTACCGATGAGTCGTATCGATATCCCTGTTTCTCCCTCCCCCATGATATACGGCGTCGCCAGCAGCATAAGCGTCAATCCGGTAATTCCGATCGTCCAGAGGGAGAGCCAGACGAACGGCAGGAACCGCCGGTGTAAATGTTCGGCAAGCTGCGACCGCTCCGATTCTTCGACCTTGAGCACAGGGAATAAAATTGCGCTCTGGAAGCATATTCCCCCGAGCCAGATCACCACAGCAAAAAGGTGCAGAGAGAGCGCAGCCCAGTATAAAAAATCCATTGCGTTGCCGGCCCGCTAGAGTTGCACCGTCTCTCCGAAGTCGATCACCATCGCTTCGGAAGCAGTTCCGATCTTTCTTACGAATTCGGATGCATCGGCTTCGATCACGGGAAACGTGTTATAATGAATGGGCACCGACCTCCGGGGTTTGACAAAATCTACCGCCCGAATCGCGTCGTCGATCCCCATCGTGTAATTATCTCCTATCGGAACGAACATCAGATCGATCTTATGCAATTCGCCGATGAGCTTCATATCGTTGAAGAGAGCGGTATCGCCGCAATGGTATACCGTTCTCCCTCCCATCGTCACGATGATTCCGGCCGGCGCCCCCATATATTGACCGTCCGGAGTCGAAGATCCATGGTGCGCGATCGTGAATTTGACCTTACCGAACGGAAAATCGTATGCGCCGCCGATGTTCATTCCATGGACAGCTACGCCCTTCGTTGCGCAGTAATTCGCAAGTTCGAATACCGCTATGACCGTCGCCTTGTTTCTCTTCGCGATCTCGATCGTATCGCCGAGATGATCGCCGTGTGCATGCGACAGAATAATAAACTGCGCATTGATCTGCTCGGGCCTCACCGTCGATAATGGATTATTCCTGAGGAACGGATCGATAATAACAGTGTGGGTACCGTCCGAAAGTTGAACCGCCGAGTGGCCGTAATAGGTTATGTGCAACATCCTCAGGTCCTTTCCAAACAGAGCAGTTCTCACTGAATAAGTCAGGCATCGATTGAGTCTTCACCGCTTGTACTCCCCCTACAGGTCGGGTGATTGGACAGTCGGCTCGAGCAGAGTCGAGGGGTGACTTAGATTCTTCAGCGAGACCCACATAGTTACAGATTATGGTCAGGCCGGTGTGAAACATCGTGAAACCAATATACTGTTTTTTAGGAGGTAATGCAAAATTCGGAATATTAGGAGGTTTTCTTTATCTTCACTATAGACTTTCCGGGATGTTCTGTTATATGAATTCAACCTCTTCCGAATTAGAAAGAAAAGTACGGCTGCTCCTCTCCGAGGACGGACCGCTCCCGTCGCTGCTTCCCCAATTCGAACCGAGAGACGACCAGATTCACTTGGCGGCGAGCATTCTCCGGGCTCTGATAGACGACGAACTGCTCAGCATCCAGGCCGGAACGGGGGTCGGAAAAAGCTTCGCCTATCTGATTCCGGCAATCCTGTGGTCGCAGGAAAACGACGAGCCGGTCATCGTAAGCACGGCGACAACCAACCTGCAGGATCAACTCTCACGGAAAGATATTCCCCTCATCGCCGGCGCACTCGACCGGGATTTTTCATCGGTAATTGTAAAGGGCGCACAACAATATATTTGTCTCGATCGCCTGTCGCAGGCAACGTCGAAACTTCCGGTACATTTCGACGCCCGGGAACGGAAACAACTGAACAGTATCGATGCATGGGCGCCCGATTCATCGACGGGTCAGAGGAGCGAGCTTGACTTTGAGCCTTCCGCGAAACTGTGGAAGGAAGTAGAGGTATCGACTGCGATGTGTCTGTTCGAGAAATGCCAATTCTTTTCCGCCTGTGCCTTCATCAGAGACCGGAAGCGGATCGAGGGAGCGAATATTCTTATTACAAATCACAGTCTGCTGATGAGCGATCTTATCCTGCGGACCGAGAGCGACGGCGGCGCCGCGATCCTGCCCGAGTATACGCGGGTCGTCATAGACGAAGCGCATAAATTCGAGAACGCGGTTACCGATGCTCTCTCCCTCACTCTTAATCCGGTGACGACACGGGCGCTGCTCGCACGAATTTACAATCCGGATTCCGGCGACGGGCTTCTTGCTTCATTGCGAAGCGAATTAAAACACCTGCCCGTCGGCAAGGGGGATCGAACCGCATTCTCACGATCCGTATCGAAGGCCGAACGACTCACGGGACATGCGCTGCAGTCGATGAAATTTCTCTTCGACAGACTCTATCCCCAGGCGAGAGATCTCGTTCGGGGACCGAGTAAATACACGGTTAAACAGACGTACGACGATGAATGGCTGGCGACCGAAGAGATGACCGGGATAAGAGATAATGAACTCGCTTCATTCATAGAATCCCTTCACTCCATATCCTCGGATCTTGGGAATTTTCAGCTGCGTTTTACCGTAATGCAGGAGAGCGAGGAGGTTCTCAGGAAACGAAAGGAATTGCATTATTACAGGAAACAACTTGATAGTCTCGCAGTCGGTCTGGAAGCGCTGTTCCGGGAAGGAGACGATGATGTACGATGGATCGAACTGCCTCCTTCGGGAGATTTGCTCAGCTTCCGGAGCGCTCCGGTTTCAGTCGATCATTTCATCGGCCCTGTCTTCTTCGAGCAGATGAAGACGGTCGTAATGACGAGCGCAACCCTTGCGCCGGGTAATTCGTTCTCATTTTTTCATTCTTCGCTGGGCCTGGAATCCGTCGAAAGACATCGCCAGAAGACGGAAATACTGCCGTCCCCTTTTCCGTTCCGTACGCACGCACTTTTGTTGATCCCCACGGATCTACCGGAACCGACCCATCCGGATTTTCAACAGAGGATTAACGCGATTATTCCCGATGCCGTCCGCGCCTCACGCGGCCGCGCGCTGATCCTCTTCACCTCGCACGACATGCTGCAGCAGACGTACGAATCCGTTTCCGGAAACATCGAGGCGGCAGGGTATACTTGCTACTCCCAAAGCCAACACTCCAGAACGGTCGCGCTCGAAAGATTCAGAACCGAGATCGATTCGGTTCTGTTCGGGACGACGTCGTTCTGGGACGGGATCGATGTCGCCGGCGAATCGCTGAGTCTGGTCATCATCGTTCGGCTCCCGTTCAGCGTTCCGAACGATCCCATCATCGAAGCGCGCGCCCGCCTCCTCAGCGATGCGGGGAAGAACCCGTTCCTCGAGTATCAACTGCCGCAGGCAGCTATGCGACTTCAACAGGGATTCGGGAGGCTTATACGATCCTCGCAGGATAAAGGGATTGTTCTCTGTTTGGATAAACGCCTCACGACGAAAACGTACGGCAGATATATTCTCGATTCTCTGCCCGATTGCGGCATCGAAAGGGCATCCAGCCTCACCCTCATACAGCGAATCGAGGATTTTCTATCCTGATCACTTCTAAACCAGAATCCTCCCTGTACTGTTTTGATAATTTAACGGCAGGTGAGTTCGAACGGTTTCCGGCAGGACCGTAGGGACGGCGATTACGGCGAGATGACGGGGCGATCTGTCCCGAAGCCGAAGGATATGTTGATGAGAGCCAGTAAGTCGCGGTCGAGTCTGTCCGCAAAGTCCTTCCCGAATGTAAACGAGAGCAGCATATTCCTGGCGATCATATAATCCGCACTGAGCGTTCCCCTCCAATCAGTCCGTGAGTTACCGTTGTTTATACCCGTGCGATACAACCCCTCGACCGACAACCCGAATTTTTCGCCTGCATCGATAAACAACCGAAGCCCGCCGTCGAGTTCTCTTCCTTCATGAAAAGCTGTAGATCCGGTTCTGGTATCCAATACCCGGACAATTCCGATCAGCGCGGCTCCGCTCCATTCATATCCTCCCGATACCCAGAATCCCCACCGGTCGATAGCGCTGTCGTCGAATTTTCTGTCGGGAAACTGAGCGGACAATCCTCCCGCCAGGTCCAGCTTCCATCCGATCCGGCGGACGCGGATCTCCGATACGATCCGGCGGACGCGCTCCGTTTCATTGCTGTATTCGGTTCTCAATTCACGTTCTACTTCGGTGCGTATCTCGCGCTCCCTTGCGGCGATCTGCGCCGTGATGGCGGGTTCGATCACGTCTCTGATCGCCGGGTCCGCTTCGGCCAGAGAGTTTAGAAGGGTTTCGATTTCTTCGTCATCGTTTATCCTCCGGCTCCATTCATCCATGATCACGTCGTTGAGGACACCGAGGATTTGCATGAGCGAATCCATGTTTTCCCGGTGTTTCGCGAATTCGGGATCGATGCTGCCACGCAAGAGCGAAAGACGTACGCCCGTACCCACCGAGACAATCCCCGCCTCCCCATCTTCGCCTGTTCTACCGGACATCGCGACCGATACCGTCAGCGTTTGCGGTATCACCGTCGACAGCCTACCCGCTTCCGCATAGGAATCGTAAGTAATTTTCTTCCCCGCAAAAAGCCAGAATGGAGATAATTCCAATCCGAAATCGCCCGGGAAAGATTGGAACGAATCCGTCTGCCGGACGAGTGCGAGCGTTAGATCTGAAATATTGCCGGGACGTTCGATCACGGCGGATTCGATACCCATGAGAGAAAAAGCCGAGAGCGATTTCGAGTGGAGCAGATTAAGAGGAACCTGTTTCTCCTCCTGGGCGCTCAGTATGCAGGGGATAAGCAGCAGCGCAATGTATCTGAGTTTCATATCGGATTCCGTTTAGTCAGATTAGAAGTACCGGGATAATGGGGAAGATATCTCCACTTGCAGCACAGGATAGGTTCAGGTTAAGAACCTGAACGTCGCCGTAAAGAACACAACGTCTCCCTGCGTATTGGCGGGTTCCTGCAGATCCCTCGTTACATCAGCATCACCGCCGGTCAGTTCGAATGTGACTCCGGTCTGCAGCGTTTCGTCTCTCATCGCCGTGACCGTTGTCGTACAGAATAGCGTATTCCTTCCCACCTCGTCTCCGATCCCCAGGTCAATCTCGACTATTCCCTCCTGGTTGCGGACCAGCTCCGTGCTTCCCAGCCTCACGGAGGTCACTCCCGGCTGTGCGAAACCGGTCGAGATCTTCAGACGGATTTTTTTCCCCGCTTTAATTTTATAGAATTCCGTGAGAGAAGTCGCCATGGCATTAGCTCATGTATGAATGGAGAGATTGCGACCTTCCCGCCGGGTCGCGCGGCCGGCTGGAAGTCCGGATAAGTTTTCGAATCCGATATGCGGATTTGCGTCGGTTGTGTATGGAGATTGTAACGTATTCGTGTCGGCTTCGGGTTCCACACGTTTCGGGAATTGACCCGGTATGCAGTCCGGAGGGATCAAACCGGGAGCCGGAGAAGAATAGAAAAGGCGAAACCGGTCGGGTTTCGCCTTTTTAAGGGATGGAAGTAAAAAGCTATTCTGCAGCGATCTTGCTCGGGATCTCCTCTTCTGCCAACGCTTCCTCCCCGGCTTCCATGGCATCCGCGGGCATGACAATGATGTCGCGATACCGCTTCAGTCCGGTTCCCGCTGGAATCAATTTACCGATGATCACGTTCTCTTTGAGACCGTACAGACGATCCACTTTAGACTCGATCGATGCTTCGGTCAGCACCTTCGTCGTCTCCTGGAACGATGCTGCCGAGATGAAGCTGTCGGTCGAGAGCGACGCCTGGGTAATTCCGAGCAGTACAGGTTCCGACGTAGCCGGATCGGCATCGCGGAATTCCGCTACCTTCTTGCTCTTCTTCCGCAATTCGGTATTCGCTTCCCTGGCTTTCTTCCGCTCCACGATCTGTCCGTTGCGGAATTTCGAATCTCCCTTGCCGGTGATGACGACCATGTTCGCGAGTCCCTCGTTCTCGATATTCAGCTTGATACGGTCTACATGATCTCCTTCGAGAAACCGGGTATCGCCGGGATCGACGATCTTGACCTTCTGCATCATCTGTCTTACGATAACCTCGATATGTTTATCGTTGATTTTCACACCCTGCATGCGGTATACTTCGAGGATCTCGTTCAATAAGTAGCGCTGCAGCTCGCCGACTCCCTGGATGCGCAGAATATCATGCGGATCGACCGGACCGTCGGAAAGTGGGTCGCCCGCCGCAACGCCGTCTACCGACTGCACGTTGAGGTGTCGACCGATCGGAATGTTATACTTCCGTTCGTCTTTTCCGTCGTGGCTGGAAATGATTACTTCGCGAAGTCCCCGTTTCTGATCGCCGAATGAAACGATACCGTCTATTTCGCTGAGGATCGCCGGCTCGAAAGGTCGACGGGCTTCGAATAATTCGGTAACCCTGGGCAAACCTCCGGTTATGTCTCTCGTCTTCCCGCTCTCTCTCGGAATTTTTACGAGAATCGTGCCGGACTGGATTGCGTCGCCTTCTTCCACGGCGAGATGCGAACGGTTCGGCAAAATATGAGTGGCAACGGCCTTCCCGTTCTTGTCCACGATCTTAATCGAAGGACTCAGCGAACGGTCGCGGCTTTCAGTTACCACCTTCTGAATATAGCCCGTCTGCTCATCCGGTTCTTCTCGATAGGTTATCTTATCGCGGAGATCGCTGTATTGGACCTTTCCGCCTTGCTCGGCAATGATCAGATTGTTGTAGGGATCCCACTCGTAGAGAATCTGACTGCGTTTCACATCCTCGTTCTCGGAGATGTTCAGCACGGCGCCGTAGGGGATGGTGTATTTCGTCAGTTCTCTATTCTCGGGGTCGATAATTTTTATCGATCCGTTCCTTCCGACGACCACCTGTTTCTCCGCAACGCCGTCGTCACGAGAGATCAGTTTCAGACCGTCGAACTTGACTTTTCCTTCGAAGCGGGTCATGATCTGAGACTGAGCAGTAATGAGACTTGCGGTACCACCCGTATGGAAGGTCCGAAGCGTAAGCTGCGTGCCCGGCTCGCCGATGGACTGGGCAGCGATGACGCCGACAGCCTCGCCCGTCTGGACGAGTTCGCCCGTCGTGAGATTCCGGCCGTAGCAGTTTGCACAGACGCCCCGCTTGGATTCGCAGGTGATGACCGAGCGTATCTCTACGGTTTCGATCGATGTTTCCGAAACCTTCTGTGCGAGATCCTCATCGATCATTTCGCCCGCCTCAACGATTACTTCCCTGGTGAGCGGATCGACAATGTCGTTCGCGGCGACGCGGCCGACGATTCGCTCGCTGAGGGGTTCCTTAATGTCCTCGCCCTCTTTCAATGCGGTCGTCTGAACGCCGCGGATCGTCCCGCAGTCATCTTCGGTGATGATCGCATCCTGGGCGACGTCGACCAAACGGCGGGTGAGATAGCCTGCATCGGCCGTTTTCAACGCCGTGTCAGCCAGACCTTTACGCGCGCCGTGCGTCGAGATAAAGTATTCCAGCACCGAGAGTCCTTCACGGAAGTTTGCAATGATAGGATTCTCGATAAGTTCGCCGGTCTGTCCGGTGAGACTCTTCTGGGGCTTCGCCATCAAACCGCGCATACCGGCAAGCTGCCGGACCTGCTCGCGGGATCCGCGCGCGCCGGAATCGATCATCATATAGAGCGAGTTGAAGCCTTCGCGATTCTGTTGCAGTGCATCGAAGAGACGTTCGGCTACCCGGTTGGTCGCACGCGTCCAGATATCGATTACCTTATTGTAACGCTCGCCGCTGGTAATGAATCCTTTCCGGTATTGAATCTCTACCTTATCGACGTCGTTCTGCGCCTTATCGATGATCTTTTCCTTTTCACTCGGTACGATCGCGTCGGATATATTGACGGAAAGACCTCCCTTCATCGCATATGAAAAGCCGAGATCCTTCAACTGATCCAGAAACTCGGCAGTCCGCAGGTTGCCGCATTTCCTGAATACCTGGAGAATTAATTGTACGAGACGCTTCTTGTTCAGCAGCTCATTGATAAATCCGACTTCTTTGGGGATGATCTGATTGAATATGGTACGGCCTGTCGTCGTTTCGACGAGCGCGCCGTTGATGCGCACTTTGATCTTCGCATGCAAACCGATTCTCAGGGAGTTATGTGCGATGATGACTTCGCTCGGGGATGAAAATACCTTCCCGTCGCCCCGTTCACCGTCCTTCGACTTGGTGATGTAGTAGCATCCGAGCACGATGTCCTGACTCGGCACAACGATCGGATTTCCGTTCGCCGGGGAGAGGATATTATGGCTCGAGAGCATCAATAGTCTTGCTTCGAGCTGTGCCTCGTAGCTCAGAGGAACGTGGACCGCCATCTGATCGCCGTCGAAGTCGGCATTGAACGCGGCGCAGACGAGCGGATGAATTCTGATCGCTTTCCCTTCGACCAGCACCGGCTGGAACGCCTGTATGCCGAGGCGATGAAGCGTAGGCGCTCGGTTCAACAACACCGGATATCCGTCGATGATGTGTTCGAGAATCTCCCACACCTCGGGTCCTTTCTTCATCACGACCTTCTTGGCGCTCTTTACCGTTTTGACGATGCCCCGCTCGATCAACTTTCTGATGATATAGGGCTGGAACAGCTCTACGGCCATATCCTTCGGAAGACCGCATTCGTGAAGCTTCAATTCCGGACCGACCACGATGACGGAACGGCCTGAATAATCGACTCGCTTGCCGAGCAGGTTCTGGCGAAACCTCCCCTGCTTACCTTTGAGCATATCGGAGAGGGATTTTAATGCCCGATTATTATCGCTGAGCACCGCGTTCGCCCTTCTCGAGTTATCGAAGAGAGAATCGACCGCCTCCTGGAGCATCCGCTTTTCATTTCTGAGAATAACCTCGGGGGCCTTAATATCGATCAACCGCTTCAGGCGATTGTTCCGGATGATGACTCTGCGGTAGAGATCGTTCAGGTCGCTGGTCGCAAACCGGCCGCCCTCGAGGGGGACCAACGGACGGAGCTCCGGAGGAATGACCGGGATAACGTCCATAACCATCCACTCGGGCTTATTCAGCGGAGAATCTTCCCTGTCGCGGAATGCCTCAACAACCCTGAGCCGTTTCAGAATCTCCTGTTTCTTCTGCGGCGAGGTTTCCTCTTTCACCTGCGCCCGGAGCTCTGCGCTCGCTATCTCGACTTCGACGCCGGCGAGAAGCATCTTGATCGCCTCTCCACCGATCTTTGCGACGAATTTTCGCTTATCGGTATCGTCGAGATCCTGGTTTCCTTCAGGCAGCGACAATAGTATCTCGAAGAATTGCTCCTCGGTGAGAAGATCCTTAACCTGGAGTCCCGTCGTACCCGGATTGACCACGACGTACGATTCGTAGTATATGATCTTCTCGAGATCCTTCGTCGTCATGCCGAGTAGGTAGCTGATCTTCGACGGCTGTGACTTGAAATACCATATGTGCACGATCGGCGCGGCGAGGGCGATGTGTCCCATCCGCTCGCGGCGGACGCTTTTCTGCGTAACCTCGACCCCGCACCTGTCGCAGATAATTCCTTTGTACCGGATGCGCTTATACTTTCCGCAATGACATTCCCAGTCGCGCACCGGACCGAATATCTTTTCGCAAAACAGACCGTCCTTCTCCGGCCGGAACGAACGGTAATTGATCGTCTCCGGTTTAGTCACCTCTCCATGCGATCGGTTCAGGATCATATCGGGCGAGGCAAGAGATATCGAAATCTGCTTGATGTTCTTTTTTATCGTTTCTCGTGATGTAAAAGGCATTGATACCCTCCAAAATCAAAAAAAGATTAATCAAAATTGCATTCCAAACAGCGGGCATCTACCATCAATCGATCCGAACATCGAGCCCCAATCCCTGCAGCTCGCGGATAAGCACATTGAACGACTCGGGAATGTTCGGTTCGGGCAAATTATCTCCCTTGACGATCGCTTCATAGACCTTCGCCCTGCCCTGGACGTCGTCGCTCTTCACCGTCAGTATTTCCTGAAGGGTGAATGCGGCACCGTATCCCTCGAGTGCCCAGACCTCCATCTCGCCGAACCTCTGCCCTCCGAACTGCGCCTTGCCGCCGAGGGGCTGCTGGGTGATGAGCGAATATGGTCCGATCGAGCGGGCGTGAATCTTGTCGTCGACCAGGTGCGAGAGCTTCATCATATAAATATAGCCGACGGT
>CAZBUK010000006.1:49556-72671 GCA_964495085.1 uncultured Ignavibacteriales bacterium | reverse complement strand
GGGCTGCATACCGAGCTTCGAATGTTATTATTAAAATATTTGGTGAGTCTGCGAGTTCTTAATAGCCTCACCCCCTTCGCCCCACCTTCCCCGCTAAGGCGCGCTCTCCCACACCCGTCTAACGGTAAACCCTCACGCTATCGGACTGCAACAAGCCCCCTTTGAGGGGGCTTGTAGTTTTACAATAGCGAGACCGTTTACGGTCTCGAGAAAATACCACTCGGCGGGACAGGTGAGTCTGCGAGGAAGTAACAGAATATATTTCATTGGCAAATACAGCCGGCTGAAGGCTGGGAAGTATCGCATATCGAGGTTTATCATTCATGAAAAAATATTTCTGAATCTGGAATCCTGAAAAATATTGATCTGCCAGAATCATCCGTAGGGGCGTTTCGAAGAAACGCCCGCGCTATCCCACACCCGTATAACGGTGAACCCTCACGTTATCGGACTACAACAAGCCCCCTTTGAGGGGGCTTGTAGTTTTACAATAGCGAGACCGTTTACGGTCTCGTAGATGCGGACGCGGATCGAAATATGGTAATGAAATAATTTATCGCGCGACGGTAAACCCTCACGCTATCGGACTGCAACAAGCCCCCGCTAGCGCGGGGGCTACATACCGAGCTTCGAGTATTATTGTATAAAATTATAGTGGCGTTTCGAAGAAACGCTCGCGCTATCCCGCACCCGCGTTATGGTAAACCATCTCGTAGGTAGGAAAGTGAGGCTGCACAGAGCTACTCGATCTTTGTCATCGGCAGCAAAGTTGAACAATATGAGCGAAGTCCGGATTGAAGTTTAAAAGCCTTTTTGATACCTTGAAATCACTGAATCTTTTCTCGGAATCCGGCATCCTAACAAATGGATAACATACCTTCTGCAGTCTCGAGTGAAGTTGAGCTGATCGAAAAATCCCGGAGCGGCGACCATCGTGCATTTACGGAGCTGGTTCACCGGTATGAGGACATGGTCTACGGTTTCGCATTCAAGGTATGCCGGGATCCTGAAAAGGCGGTGGATTCGATGCAGACGACGTTCGTCAATATGTATCGAAAGCTTTATCAGTTCGACGGAAAATCGAAACTAAGCACGTGGCTGTACAGTATCGTTGTTAATAGCTGCTTTATGCAGCAGAGAGTCAGAAAACTCGATGCATCGGCTGTCGATATTGACGTGCTCGATTCACATTCGGCTCAGCAGCAGAGTATAACTCCGACGCCGCTCGACGAAATGATGAACAAGGAGATGAAGCAGAAACTCGATTCGGCGATTTTAAAACTGCCCGTCGATTACAGAATCGTGTTTGTACTGAGAGACATTGAGGGATTGTCGGCACAGGAAACGGCAGAAGCGTTGGACCTCTCGATACCTGCCGTCAAATCACGGCTTCATCGTGCGCGGTTTTTCCTCAGGGAGCAACTGCATAGCTATTTGGGAGAACAATAATGATCGATCCCGGTTGTGAGGAAGTCCTGAATTTTATTTGCGATAATCTCGACGAGAACGCCGATTCCCCCCGCTGCAAGGCGATATACAGCCATATCGAATCCTGCGAGAAATGTGCGGCGTATCTTGATTCGATGAAGAAGACCATCAGGCTGTATCGACAATACAGTCCTCCGGAACTGGACGGGAATACAAAAAAATCGCTCGATGAAAATTTAAAGCACCTCCTGCCCTGAATACTTCTCATTTTGATTCTATCCGACCTGAATCCTATCCGTAGATCCTGCATCTAATAGGTATTGTACGACTCAACTATCAAGTAAAGATTCGGAGGTTCACTTATGCAGAAAAATATGGGTACACCCGACCGGATGCTCCGTGTTCTTTTATTCGTTGTGATCGGTGTTCTATATATATCGGGTGAGATGAGCGGAACGGCGGCGCTGGTACTGGGAGTGTTCGGGGTGGTTTTTGCCGCGACCGGACTTCTGGGATTCTGTCCGCTGTATGCTTCGCTCGGCTTTTCAAGCATGAAGAGGAAGAGATCGAGCTAAGGCCGGCCAGGGAAGCTTCGTCATCAACGGCTTTCATCATCCGGATATCTAAAATCGGATAAAAATGGTATATTATAGACGTTTTCCGATACATTGTTTTCCTCTCATCCGGGGTTTAATAACACTATGACGAAGACCGCCGAACTAGTTCAAATCCGGGGGAATACATTCGCGGCGAAATCGGGGACAAACCATTGGGTGGTCATGGATACCGCCCATAAAGTCGGAGGAAGCAGCGCCGGATCCTCCCCCAAGGAACTGCTCCTCTTCTCCCTCGGGGGGTGTACATCGAGCGACGTGATTTCGATACTCATGAAGAAGAAGGTTCCGCTCCGCCATTACGAGCTCTTTATGACGGCGACAGAGGAGGGAGATACGCCGAAGGTTTTTACCGATATTCACCTGGAATACATTTTCTACGGCGGGAATATCGACCCAAGGGACATCGAGCACGCGATCAAATTATCGATTACAAAATATTGCGGGGTCTCCGCTATGCTGAGCAAAGCAGTGAACATCACACATTCATATAAAATAGAACCATAACATACACAACAATCGATTCAAATATGAGGATACTATGAACAACAATACCATTATCACGACCGACGATACTTTTCAAGCGGAAGTTCTGGATGCATCGACTCCGGTGCTTGTCGATTTCTGGGCCCCCTGGTGCGGACCTTGCCGCATGGTAGCTCCGGTTGTCGAAGAATTGGCGAATGAATACGCCGGGAAGATGAAAGTGGTGAAGCTGAACACCGATGAAAATGTAAATACCGCGGTCCGGTACGGAATCATGAGCATACCGACACTCGGCATATTCAAAGACGGGAAAATGGTCGATTCGGTGATCGGTGCGGTGCCGAAGAGAATGCTCAAAGAGAAAATGGAACAGCATCTCCAGGCGGTCGGAACAACCTGATCCCCTATAATGATTGGAATAATCATATGAGCGAAGCGATTCCAGCACAGCAGAAGATGAGGTATAAATCTTTTAATTATCTAACGGATCTTCAATGGGTCGGAGGGAAGGCGGGACTTTTAGCCTCACCGGGAAAACCCGAATTCCGCGTTGCCAGTCCGCCGGAATTCAGAGGGGAAGAAGGGGTGTGGAGTCCCGAAGACCTATTCGTCGCCGCGATAAATATCTGTACGATGACAACGTTTCTCGCTATCGCAGGTAAGAAGGGACTGGAGTTGGTCTCATACACCAGCACGGCTGACGGATTGCTCGAATTCGTCGGGGAAGGGTATCAGTTCACGAAAGTGATCCTGAAACCCCGGATCGTCGTAGCAGGAGACAAGGACATCGAGACCGCGCGGAGCTTACTCGACGACGCGCATCATAAATGCCTCATTGCGAATTCGATATGTGGCAGGGTTTTCGTCGAACCGGTTATTACGGCCGAAGCGCTGGCGTCTCCCCGAATGAACTGACGCAGCTCAACCTACATCTTGCTGACCTTGAGCATGTTCGTCTTGCCCATAACTTTCATGGGTATTCCTGCGGTATAAACGACGTAGCAGTTTTTCGGAACCCTGCCGGAGTGCGCGACCTCCGTTTCGACATGCTCAAGAGTCGTATCCGTATCGGTGAGCTGGTCGATAAGCAGGGGTTGAACTCCCCAGACAAGGTTCAGGCGGCGGGCGGTCTCCTGATTTGCGGTTGCCGCCAGAATGATCGCATGTGGACGGTATTTGGCAAGGATTCGGGCGGTCGTACCGCCGTGGGTAACCGGTACGATTGCCTTCGCGTGTATCTGTTCTGCGAGTACGCATGCAGCACGTCCGATCGCTTCGGCGGGCGCCTCATGAAGCTGTTCCCTCATATTAGCGTGCTGCAGCGGGAGCGCCGCTTCCGTTTTCTTCAGGACGTTGTTCATCGTTCTGACAGCCTGTTTCGGATACGCTCCGACGGAAGTCTCGCCGCTGAGCATCACCGCATCGGTCCCATCGAGCACGGCATTTGCGATGTCGCTCGTTTCTGCGCGGGTCGCGGTCGGATTGCTGATCATCGATTCGAGCATCTGCGTCGCGGTGATTACGGGCTTCCCGAAGAAATTACATTTCTGAATTATCATCTTCTGAATCAGCGGAACGTCTTCGCTCGGCAGCTCGACGCCGAGGTCTCCCCGGGCGACCATGATCGCATCGGATTCCCGTATGATCTCCTCGATCGACTCCACAGCTTCACCCCGTTCGATTTTTGCGATGATCGGCACAAACCTGCCTGCTCTCTGTATATTCTTCCGCAGCAGCCTGATATCGTCGGGCGAGCGGACGAAGGAGAGTGCGATAAAATCCACACCGAGGGAGAGTCCGATTTTCAGATCGGCAATGTCCTTCCGCGTTAGCGACGGGGCGCTGACCCGCACCCCGGGCAGATTCATTCCCTTCCGAGGTTTGATTATTCCTCCCGTGATAATTTTACAGATCACTTCGTCGCCTTCAACATATTCTACCCGCAGCCGGATTAAGCCGTCGTCGAGGAGAATGGTGCTTCCCTTTCCGACATCTTTCGGCAAGTGTTTATAGGTGGTGGGCAGCAACGCCGCGGTACCGCGGATTTGCCTCGTCGTGATGCGTATCGTATCGCCTTTTTGGAGCCTCAGTGCAGGCTCCGAAAGCTCACCCACTCTGATCTTCGGTCCCTGCAGATCCTGTATGATGGGGATGAAGACGCCGGCCTCTTCCGATGCCTGCCTTATGTTCCGGAACATACGCGTATGGTCGTCTGGCAGTCCATGGGAGAAGTTCAACCTTGCGGCATCCATTCCCTCCAGGATGAGGGTTTTCAACATCGCGACGGATTCGCTCGCCGGGCCGATAGTACAGACGATCTTTGTCCGTACGAATTGGCTATGCTCGGTCTGCTTTAGCTTCAAGTTAGTGCTCCTCCTGCTAGATGGCGAAGTGAACGAATGAGTTCCGGAAGAACTATGCCCGATCTTCCGATGATGGTAACGTCCGAACACTCGCTGATGGGAGTCGGTTCCGGATTTATTTCGACCAGGTAAGCGCCCGATTCCTTAGCGACGCGGGGAATGGATGCCGCGGGATAGACGACCCCCGACGTGCCGAGCGATAAGCATACATCGCAATACCGGGCGGCATCCTCGGATGCGTTCCAGGCGTCCTGGGGGAGGAACTCACCGAACCAAACGACATCGGGACGGATCAATCCTCCGCAGCTGCTGCATTTCGGAGGCAGTTCGCCTGATTGCATGATTTCATCCGTACAGGTCTCACCGCACGCGATGCAATAATTACGTTCGATATTTCCATGCAGTTCATGGATGACGCTGCTCCCCGCACGTCTGTGCAGGTTATCTATGTTCTGGGTAACGATCGTCACACGCGGAACCAGGCGTTCGAGCTCGACAAGAGCATAGTGTCCGGGATTCGGCGCCGAATCATGGATAATCTTCTTTCGCGCCGCATACCACTCCCACACCAGACGCGGATTTTTCATGAATGCGTCGAAATTGGCAAGTTCTTCCGGCTTGAACTTACTCCAGATCCCTTCGTTTCCGCGGAAGGTCGGAATATTGCTCTCCGCCGAGATGCCTGCCCCGGTAAAGCAAACGATATGCCTCGATTCGGCGAATCTCCGGATCAACCCGGTGGGAATCGTTTCCGTGATCATTCCTGTGGTCTCAGTTCATACATCCGATAGGGAGCATTGCCGTCAATATGCATGGCAGATATTTTATATCTTCCGTCGAGCCAGAGAGGAGTTTGATCGCTGTAGTGCCGATGGAGCGGGTGGCCCGACTGTCCGGTCGGAAGGATAGTGTATGCGATCCGGGGATCCGCCATATCGACGATGAACCGCATCGACGGTCCGAACCTGGTATCGAACGGATCGTAGAGTCGGAATCCGCCGTAATTGACCGTCGTATTCGAACCCCCGACTGGATAGGGTCCGATGTTCATCACTTTCCCGAGCGGGGCACGGTCTCCGAAGAGATGCTTGAATGTAACCGTATGCAGCTTTCCCCATTGCCATGTTCTCATATCGTCGCCCAGCAGTTCTGTAAGCTGTCGGAGTGCGTCGTCCATGCTTTTTCTGATAACAGAGCTTCTGTTCTCCGGTGCCGGTGTCGAAGGATCCTCGAACCATTCCGATTGGGGATCGCGCAATAATTCTTCCATGACCCGCAGGGAAATGTTCGGGATCACGACATACTCGTTGAACAATTGTTCTCCCATGCGGGGGATGAAGGTGTTTCGAAGAAGCATAGTATAGAATACGTTGAATATCGCGGCGGGTACATCGTCGGGACCCATATAGTAATCCCAGTTTCGCAGATAATTTATCGCCCGGTCGAGATTCGGATCTGCTATCCGCTGTTCAGAATATGTATCGAGAATGAAGGGAACCACGGTACGGGCGTGCGGCGAGATAAAATCGGTCTGGAATCTCCGGAAATCCGCAATCGAGTGAGTTTCGTTTTCCGCGAGCATTTCGTTGATGCGTTCTATTCGTGAGGGATGTTCCCAGAGTGAGGTGATATAGTACGGATAGTCGTCGCTCACGATTTTATTGTTTGCGGATGCAATTATGCCGGTCGGAGGATCGACGAGCTCGGGAAGTCTATCGTACGCAACGTAGCTGCTCCAGTCGTAGCTGCTGTCCCAGCCGGGGAACGGCAGCGTCGGATTGCCTCTCGGCCGGATCGGGAGTTTCGCCGCGGGACGGTAGCCGATGCGGCCCGAGGTATCGGCGTATATGAAATTTAATCCGGGCGAATGAAAATAGCTCAGCGCTTCCCTGAATCCGGAGTAGTCGGACGCCTTGTTCAATCGGTAGACGGCTTCGATCTCGGTTCCCGGCTCGAGTCCGGTCCACCTGATGCTGATCGGCTGGGAGCTCCAGATGCCCCGTTCTTTCCCGAGAACCGACTGGACGAGCGGTCCCCGGTGTGTCTCGTAGACGGTAAACTCATACGGATCCGAATCCTTTACCGGTATAGTTTCAATCCTCGAAACGAGCTCGCGTCTGGAGTTGTCGACCAGATAGAAAAGTCCGTCGGTTGAATCGATGCGCTCGAGGTAAAAATCCGCGTCGTCCGCCATAAGATTCGTCATTCCCCAGGCAATGGCCCGATTTCTTCCCATGATCACGCCCGGAGCACCGGCAATGGTCATACCCATGACATCCAGTCCGGTTGCTTCGGCATGGATGCGGACTTCATACCATCTTGCCGGGACGGAGAGTGCGAGATGAGGATCGCAGGCGAGAATCGGTTTTCCACTCTCGGATTTACGCGGTCCGACCACCCAGCCGTTGCTCCCGGCGGCGGGACCGTCGATACCCGCGATGATTCTGTATCGCGCGTCGATCTCGCGGAATTCCCTGAGCGTCTCGGCGAACCTGTACCGCATGAGTTCGCGCGGAATGACGACCGGCGCATCGGCGGGATATCCGGGCATGATCTTAATCGCAAGATCGAAATCGAGATTCTCGACGAGCTGGCCCATCATGACATCCGCCCACCAGGAGAGGGACAATTCCCAAGCCATCAGCTTTCCAATCAGAAGCGAATGAGATGCGGTCCATGGTTCCGGTTCGAACTGGAGTATGTCGAATTCAACGGGATATTTTCCTCGTTGCTGTTCGATGATAAAGTTCACTCCATCGGCGTATCGATCGAGGAGCGCTCGCAGCTCGGGTGAGATTTTCTCCAGCGATTGTTCGGCGTACTTTCGGATATTGAGTGTTCGAAAGAGCCGGTCGTAAGGAAGTGCATCCGGACCGAGGATCTCCGAAAGTCTCCCGGTGCCCGTACGCCGCATCAATTCCATCTGCCAGAGCCGGTCCTGCGCATGAACGACGCCGAGAGCGAAGAAAACATCTTCTTCGGAATCCGCAACGATCTGGGGTACGCCATAATCGTCGCGGTATATCCTGATGTGAGATTGTACCTGCCCGGTCTCTATTGTCGCTTGATATTCGGGAAACGAGCGGATAATGAGGTGACGGACGAAGAACGCTCCGCCGAGCAGCAGAACGATCAAGGTCCCCGATAAGCCGATGAGTATCTTTCTTTTTGTATGCATGTTTGGAAATGTATGAAGTGAGTTCCGGCGGGAGAGGATGAACGGAAGATCTATGATTTTAAAATTTTACGTCGGATGTACCGCTGAGCATCCTCCCCGATACGGAATCGGTGATCCGGCGAAGTCATGAGAATAAAAAACCCCGTCCGCGGTACCGTGGACGGGGTTCAATTTACCAAAAATGCGGATTCAATTCAAGGAATCAGAATCTATAGCCGATCGTGAAGATTACCGAGTTCTGCTTCACAGATTCCTCAACCTGCGGTCCGCCGGCATAGTGAACGCGGTGTGTATCCCATGTTCCGCGCGCATAGGCAAAATCAAACGTAACCAGTTCCTGCACGAGGAAACCCGCTCCGAAGGTGAGGAATTTCCGGTCGTAGGACGACGGATCGTCTTTAAACGCTGACGGTTGTACAAAGTAGCCGGCACGTAGTGCGAGATCGGCGGCGGGAATCATGTATTCGACTCCGGCACGGAGCGTCGTCGTCGGGGTAAGAAGATCCCTGATGAGGGGATTTTCGCGCATCACGTCCGACGTTGCATCGCGGAATTCGAGTTGAGTCCAATCGGTATGTTCGAGAGAACCGGCCAACGTAAATCCTCGGAGCGAGAATGCCGCTCCTGCACCGAACGTCCAGGGAGTCACGACGCGGTAATCGGTTTCTCCGCGGATTTCGTAATTGAAATAATCCCCGTCGTCGAACCAGCTCTGTCCGTACGCCGAAAAGCGCTCGTCTACGTGAAAAGTGCTCGGCGGTTTAATGGTGCCGCCGATCCTCAGGAAGGGAATAGGGTTGAATAATATTCCCAGTTTTGCATTGAATCCCGATACGTCCGCCGTCAACCGGTTGTCGAGCTCGAATCGGTCGAGGTTATCCGGGTGGACGGTGTACATATTCCGTGTATCTTCCTCGACGAAGAGCCGGTCGTACCGGTAGCTGCCAGAGAGGAAATTCAACGTTAATCCGAGATGTAGATTTTGGGCAACTTCGATAGCGCCAGAAAAACTCCAGTTATTGATGCCCCCCGATTCGGTAACGGTACCGTTTTGCTGCAGATTATCCAGGAAGGGGGTGAATCCGTCGTCGTCGTTGAGATAGAGCTGATACGCCATATCATAGTCGGGGTCGTCGTTATAGAGCGTGGGTATGATCGATGATATGGTATTGTAGGTATCGAATCCCAGAGCGGACGAGAAGTTATTCACCTTGTTGAAACCTAGCGCAAATGTCAGGCTCCCCTGCAGGGTTGGCACCGGAATGACGAGGCCGAGATTATTGAGATCCGTCGCGGATCCCGATCTGTCGAGCGAATTGCCGAAATAGCGCGCGCTGTTATTGAGAGAGAGATGCGAGAGCCCTCCGGTGATTTCGAACTTTTTAATCTGTGCGAGTCCTGCCGGATTCCAGTGCGTTGCGGTAAAGTCGTTGGCCACCGGAAGAAAGGCGGTCCCCATGCCGAGCGCGCGTGCGCCTACTCCGAATCCCGCGTACTCAAGCCTGAGTGCATCCTCCAGATATTGAGCCTTTGCAACGGAGCCGCCGACCAGGAGAAGCGCGGGGATAAGGAGACATATGGTTCGTAAATTTATTTTCGTTTTCATATACATCCTGCTGCGTAAAGACATACCTTTTGTGAGTGAGTATTTCTCTCCCGCATGTTTCCATACGGGAGAGAATAGGATGAAAAGATGTTATCGTCTACCGCCCGAGCTTGAATCTCTGCTCCCTCTGTTGCTGCTGCCGGAGTTTCCGCTTCTACTGCTGCCGCCGCTGTCCCGTGAACCGCCGGATTGCCGCGGAGGCGGAGAGACTCTCTGAGTCGGCTGCGAGCCGGATCTTCGTACATCGGACCCTCCGGATCGCTGCGGCGGTTGCTGCTTTGTCTCGGTCGACCGGGGAGCCGGTGCAGTCGACTTGCCGCTGTTCCCGGTACGGGTTCGTGCCCGCGGCGGCGGAGGCGACTGGGTGCTCTGCTGCTTATCGCCGGAACGAACCTCGGGCTGTGAGGCCGGTGTCTGCGGTCTCGTACGGGTTCGGGGTGGCGGAACCTGGTTTGATTCCCGGGTCTCGTTGGTTCTACCGCTCTGGACTTCACCGCTTCTGCCCGAGGATGGCCGCTCTATATTCGGAGTCGGCGTCGGCCGTTCATTTTCCCGGCTGCGGGATCTCTCCTGAGATCTGCCGCTCGTATCCGTATTCCGGTCGTCGCGCCGCGTTCCGCTTCGTGCTCCTTCCGAGGATCCCGTTCTGCCGCCCGTATCGCGACGTACTCCTTCGCGTGCCGTCGTTCCGCTGCGGTCTCGCTCGCGCGTTGACGTTCCGGTCGTTTCTCGAGTTCCGTCTCGCGAACCGCCGTCGCGTCTGTCGGTCACCCCGGTCCTCCCTTCGCCGGACCTGCCGGCTGTAGGCAGTGTTGAGGAATCTCTGCCGCGACCATCCCTATCTCTGCCGACCAGAACAGTACCGCGGGGAGTACGGCCTGAACCGAAATCTCTCGTTACACGATCGCGGTCTCTGAACGAATAGATCGGGTAGTAATAGTCGTTATAGTAATACGGACCCCAGTGATAGACATATGGAGATCCATACCAATTATGATATGCAAAATGGTGGTATCTCCACGAAGGCCAGAACGGATCCCAATATGTTATAAAGTATGGATTCCAGTAGTAATGGGTGAAGAAGGGATGATAGTAAACCCCCCAGCCGAATGTAAAGTGAGTAGGATAGTAATACGTGAAAAACATCCTGTGCCGCGGCGATACATAGGTGTTGTAATCGTCGTAATAGTAATCATCGTTATAGAATGTGTAGTTGGTACCGGTATCGGTATCGTACTCTTCGACGTAAACGCGGGAGGGTCTGTCCTCTCTGACGGTTCCGACCTGCGTATAGCAGCCGGATAAGAGCAGGATCAGCGCGAGCGCCGGAAGGGCTATCCCGTATAATGCCGTCCTTGGAGTTTTCATCTTACACCTCACTTTTTATAAAGAGTGACTCGGTAACCTGGAAATTTCATACAGAGATATATGACACAATTTTGATGCCAAAGATTCTATTTTTGGCTGCTTTTTATATATCTGTTTTTCCTTAAGTTATCGGTATTTAGATCCGACGTATCGGGGGAGATTGTACAGTATAGTGGACAGGCCTCAGAAATCTGTCTATTTATGAGGCTTTCCCTCTCTATCCGCAAATCCGGTACACCGGTGAACTGGTTCCACCGCTTCAGAAATAGCTGACGAATTCGATATTAATTGTTCTGTTCCCGATAGAAACACGCCTCTGATTTTTAATGACATCCTTTAAGTCGAATCCCAGGGTAAAACCCTTTCCGAACGACCATCGTAGACCCGTATTCAAATATCCCCGCCCACGGCCAATTGCCTCGTTGCCGTTATCGTTCAGACCCAGGTTGTATTCAACCAGCAGCGATATATCGGATCCGAGGGATTTATCGGCTCCTATATAGACATTCAATCCATCCGACCCGTCGTTTTTTTCAAGGGAATAATTGACGCCTCCATGAACGCTGAGATGACCGAGAAAGATATAGTTCTTGCTCGCAGCGACGTAGAAGCCGGGTGATTTAATCGTGTAACGTTCCAAACTCTTTATATACGGTTCTTTCCCCTGCGAGTCGAATCCGATCAGGAAGGCGGGAGTAATAGTGGTTTCGTCGATGATCCGTATCCTCACGTTGACGCCCGGAAGGGAATTCGTGGTTACCTTCTCCGATCCGACGACATTATTCGCACCATAGGAGATGCCGAAGCTCAAGATGTGCATGATGCCGGCGTTCATTCTCACCATCAAACCGCCTTGCTGGAAGAAATCCATGTCGACCGAAAAGCTTCCCCGCGGCAGCAAGCCCGCCGTCGGCATGTCGACGATATGCCGTGGTTGAATCGATGCACGTCCTCCCGCCGACCCTTGCGCAAACAGGTCTCCGCACTTTGCTGTTAGCAGAATGGCAAATATGCTCCAAAGAAATATTTTTTTCACTGTCTTTACTCCTATGTACAGTTCGCTCTCCGTCAGGACTGTTTCCATGAGGTACCCTCGCGGGTATCCTCGAGCACTATCCCCATATCTTTAAGTCTGTCCCTGATCAGATCCGAAAGGGCAAAGTTCTTTTCCTTGCGGGCGGCCGTCCGTATGTCGATCAGGAGTTCGACGAGCATTGCGTCGAGTTCGCCGTCGCGGGATCGTGCACGCTCGAACTTTTCAGGAACGATGGCGAGGATGCGGTCTGCATAGTCCCGGAAGAGAGTTTCGACGTTGCTCCACGACTCCGTCGAGTAGACCTTGCCGTCGTGCATATAATGATTCGCTTCGCGCGCGAGATCGAAGAGCGTGGCGACGGTCTGCGCAGTGTTGAAATCATCCTCCATCGCCGATCGCAGTGCATCGCGAAACCCGGTTACGTCGATCGGTACGTCCGGACCCCGGCAGTCGGATTCAAGCAGTTTCCCGAGTTGTTCGATCGCCTGCAGGAGGCGTTCGTATCCTTTGCGCGCAGCGTTCAGCGCTTCGGCGCTGAAATCGAGCGGACTCCGGTAATGACTCTGCAGAATGAAGAACCGGACGACGAGCGGATGAACCGTCTCGAACGCGCTCTTGAGCGTAATGAAGTTGCCGAGCGATTTTCCCATCTTCACGCCGTCGACGGTCACCATATTATTGTGCATCCAGTATTTCACAAATCGCCTGCCGGTCGCCGATTCGCTCTGGGCTATCTCGCATTCATGGTGCGGGAATTGATTTTCAATCCCGCCGCCATGGATGTCGATCTCTTCTCCGAGATATTTCATGGCCATCGCGGAGCATTCGATGTGCCAGCCGGGATATCCTTCTCCCCATGGACTCTGCCATCGCATGATGTGTCCGGGTCCGGCCTTTTTCCAGAGGGCAAAATCCGCCGGATGCTTTTTACCGGTCTTCGACCCGATGCGGGTACCGGAGATCATCTCATCGAGGCTGCGGCGGGAAAGCTTCCCGTACTCCTTGAACGAACTGACGTCGAAATAAACCGAACCATCGGCTTCATAGGCATGCTCCTTGGCAATGAGCGCTTTAATGATCTCGATCTGTTCGACGATATGGCCAGAAGCCCGCGGCGAGATGTCCGGACGTAGGATATTCAGTTTATCCATGTCATCGAAATAACTGCGCATATACTGTTCCACAACCGCCATCGGCTGGATTCGCTCGCGTTTTGCCTGTTCGAGGATTTTATCGTCCCCGTCGTCGGCATCGTCCGTGAGGTGGCCGACGTCGGTGATATTCTGGACGTAGGTAACCGAGTAACCGGCAAACCGAAGGAAGCGGACGATCACGTCGAAGGAGACGTAGCTCTTCGCATGGCCGATATGGGAGTCACCGTAGACGGTCGGACCGCAGACGTATATTCCGACTCTTCCTTCGTTGATCGGTTGAAATTCTTCTTTCTGCTTAGAGAGCGTATTGTATATTTTAAGCGGCATAGTCATTCAGTTTAGTAAGCTTCGCTGCGGCAGGGCAGCGGCATTCGTTGCCCGCCGTTTCCTCTTACGTTTTCATCAACTCTCGCGCGCCGGCTAATCCCGTCTCCGTGATCTCCTCTCCGCTCAACAGACGCGCAACCTCCCGGACCCGCTCGTCATCCGATAACGCGCGGACCGTGGTTACCGTTCTCCGTTCGGTTTCCTCTTTTTCGACGAGATAGTGGGCGTCCGCAAGTCCGGCGATTTGCGCCAGATGGGTGATGGCGAGGATCTGATGGTACGATGATAGATTCTTGAGGCTTTTCCCGACCGACTGAGCGATGCGCCCGCTGACGCCGACGTCGATCTCATCGAAGATGAGAAGCGGAAGCCGTTCGCTTTTCGCGAGGACCGACTTGAGCGCGAGCATGATGCGGGAGATCTCTCCGCCTGATGCGACCTTCGCAAGAGGCCGCGGTGCTTCTCCGAGATTTGTCGAAATATGAAATTCGATCCGGTCGATACCGTTTGGATAAGCGCGATAGTATTCCCGGCCCAGCCTGACCATTGCGTTTCCGGCATCGAGCTCTGCCCGATCCGCCGGTTCCGTCTCGATCTTTATTTCGAAGAGCGCATTCGGAATACCGAGCGCATGCAGCTCTTTGACGATCGCCCGGGAAATCTTTTTAGCCGTCTCGCGCCGCTTTGCTGAAAGTCGTTCGGCGACCGCCGAAAGAAGCTGCCGCTCCGTTTCGATCTGTCCGAGGAGTTCTTCGATCGACTTCTGGAAATTCTCCGCAAGGTCGAATTCTTGCCCGATCGCGCTGCGATGTTCGATGATCGCTTCGACGGTGCCTCCGTATTTCTTTTTGAGCAGCGAAAGCTCGCCGATCCGGTTGCGGAGATTTTCGAGCCGGAGGGGGTCGAATTCGATTCTCGAATTATATCGTTGAAGAAATTGCGCTATTTCCTGAACGCTCGCTTCGGCTCCGGCGCATTCTTTCTTGAATACCTCGAAGGCGGGGTCGATATCGGCGAGAGAATCCAGTCTGTTCCGTGCTAGGACGAGCGATTCGTAAACCGATTTCTCGCTCTCATAGAGCAACTCGTATAATTGCTGGGTCTGCTCAAATATGGTCTCGGCATTCTCGAGAATGTTAAGCTCGGTCTTCAGGGATTGTTCTTCTCCGGGCTGCGGATCGAGGGCGTCGATCTCGCGTATCTGAAAAGCCAGAATGTCCTTCCGCTGTTTCAGACTTTCCTCTTTGTCCCTCAATGATTGGAGGCGATCGATGAGATCGCGGAGTACCCGGTATTTACCGGCATATTCGGAAACGATGCCGGTTAAACCGCCGAACTCGTCCAGAAGTTTACCGTGGAGCGGAACGCGCAGCAGGGACTGATGTTCGTGCTGGCCATGCAGGTCGACCAGTTGTTCGCCGACTTGTTTCAACAGCTTTAGCGGTGCGGGAGTATCGTTGATGAAACATCTGGATTGGCCGGACGAGGCGATCTCCCGTCTGACGATAAGCGGATCGGCCCAATCAATCTGGTTATCCCGGAGAAGGGCAGGGAGTTCCTTGTCCTTTTCGACAGTGAACGTTGCTTCGACTACCGCCTTTTCTGCCCCCTGTCTGATGCTTTCTCCCGCCGCCCGATCGCCGATTATCATGCCGATGGCGCCTATAAGTATCGATTTACCCGCGCCTGTCTCGCCGGTCAATATATTTAACCCGCGTTCGAAGTCGATCTCGATCCTCTCGATGAGAGCGTAATTTTTTATCTCGAGGCGCTTCAGCATAGCTTAAAGTAATCGTTGAGGTGTCAGGTATTAAACACTACAATGTACTGGAAAAAATAGTGAAATTCAAAATACGGTCGCAGGCGGAGCGTTCCGGGCGGCAATCGGTCCGGTGCGCGCGGTCAGTTCATCGAAGCGCTCAGTGAGGGGAGAACCTTACTGAAATGCAGATCGGGGATGTCTTCAAGCATTGAGTGGTAATAGCAGTGCCGGAACAATTCGCGGATACCGTCGAGATCGTCCTCGTCGAGTGAATATCGAATTTCTTCGTGGAGCTGCTGCTGCAATTGTCCGGCCGGTACGCCGGATTTTTCCGAAACCTTCCCGATAATCTCATCACGGTTTGCGTTAAAATATGCATACGAGTGGATGAGCGAGGATGCGGCTACACGGTCAATAGAGTCTCTGCGTCCGGCGACGACTGCATGCACGAGCGGGAGTCCGGTGAGGTCGTTCCACTCGTCGCCGAGATCGAGTAGCGACCATCCCTTCCCGGGATTGTCGAGAGCCGCATCGCCGACGAGGAGAGCGGCATCGGTATCCGACGCTACGGGCGTCGCTCCGGGACGAAGCGGGATGAACGAGGGTTTATATCCGAACTTTTCGAGGAAGATTATCTGGGTAACCACCATCTCGGTCGGGAAGGCGAGATCGGTCGAGATCGTCTGAATCCGGCTGATCCCTTGCTTGAAATGCAGACAGGCTGCGCGGGTTAACCCGTAAGAGGCAATCCCGATACCACGGAGAATTTCCCAGGTTTCCGATGAGCGCGCATATTCGATGGGAGAAACCAGCCCGATATCGATTTCTCCGGAGGAAAGTTTTTGTGCATTTTCCGCAAGAGGAGCGAAATGCGTGCGGAATGCATGCGGGATCGTCGAGTGTTCGAGCCCGTAGGTAATTGGAATGCCGAAGATATCGCGTATGAGTCCGATATTCACGACGGAAGCAGGCTCAGCTTGTTTTCTGTCTGATTCCCTTGCTCGTCAGGGCGCGGAGGTAATAAAGCTTCGCCCGCCGGACATTGCCCTGGCGAAGGCGTTCGATCTTAGCGATGCGTGGAGAGTGAACCGGGAAAATCCTTTCGACGCCGACCCCTTCGGAAATCTTTCTGACGGTGAACGTCTCTTTCAGTCCGCTTCCTTTTCTGCCGATGACGACGCCCTGGAATTGCTGAATGCGTTCTTTATCCCCCTCGATGACCCGCACGTGTACGTTAACCGTATCGCCCGGTCTGAATTCGGTGAGGTCGCTTTTCATTTGCGTGGTTTCGATGAGTCGGATTTTTTCCATAGATCGAGAGCTCCTTTGATCAAATAATATGCTTTGTCTACTGTATTCCGAGTGCCTGTGGCGATCTCGCTTCTCGCAGTCTATTCATAGTTTGTTATAATTTTTCCGTTCTTGGAGTGCCGTTCAACACCGATACGAACGAATCTACGGATGATCTTCATTCCCAAGCAAATCCGGTCGATTCCGTTTTGTACGCTCCAGTCTCCGCTGGTGCCTCCAGGCTTCGATCTCTTTATGGTTTCCCGTGAGGAGCACATCGGGTACTTTCATACCGCGGAACTCTGCCGGCCTGGTGTAGACCGGCGCTCCGAGCAGATTATCCTGAAAGGTATCCGTCATCGCGGAAGTACCGTCGTTCATCGTGCCGGGAATCAGCCGGATAACGGCATCCGCTATCACGGCAGCGGCAAGTTCGCCTCCCGTAATCACGTAATCTCCGATCGACAACTCGCGGGTGATAAGTGCTTCGCGGACGCGCTCGTCGACTCCTTTGTAATGTCCGCAGACGATGATGATGTTCTCTTTCAGAGAGAGTTCTGTCGCAGTCCGTTGGGAAAACCGCTCGCCGTCAGGGGACGTTAGAATTATCTCGTCGTATTCGCGCTCGGCTTTGAGCAGTTCGATGCATTCGAAGATCGGCTCGGGTTTCAATACCATCCCGGCCCCTCCGCCGTAAACGGTATCGTCGATCGTCTTATGGCGATCGCGGGTGAAGTCGCGCAAATTGTGAATGAAAATGCCGACGGCGCCTCTTTCTTGTGCCCTCCCGACGATGCTTTCGTTCAGCGGTCCCGCGAGGATATCAGGTACTCCGGAAACGATATCTATTCTCATGTGCCGGCTCTATCCGATGAGTCCTTCGATCGGCCGGATGACGATCTTACCGGCCGGGATATCTCTCCGTATAACGAATTCGTCGATTGCGGGAACCATACATTCGCCGGTTTCTGTCCGTACCACATAGACCGGATGAGCGGGCATGAGCAATACATCGCTTATGGTCCCGATCCGGTCTCCTTGTTCGTCAACGACCTCCGTTCCGATGAGATCGTGAATGAAGTGAACGCCGTTGGGCAACTCGATGCGTTCCGATTCATCCACAAAAAGAGTAGATCCCATCAGGTGTTCCGCATCGCTGCGGGAATCGACGGTATCAAACTTGAGGATCGGCTGCGCCCTCCACAGCCGGGCTGACGTTATTGTGTATTCGGCGGCGGAAGTCTCGGACCTGCCGATATATACTTTTTTCAAATCGAGAAAACGTTCCACTCCGTAAGTTTCGGGAAAAACGGAAACTTCTCCCTTCAATCCGATACATCGGGTGATACGGCCAATGCGATATTTTTCTGTTGTCACAACTAGTCGATAATTTCGAGGATACCACGTTTACCTTCTTTTGCGGCTATTGCGCTGAGAAGGACTCTCATCGCCTGCGCGGTTCTTCCTTTTCGTCCGATTATTTTCCCCACATCTCCCTCACTTACCTTGAGTCTCAGGATAACCTTGTTATCTTTCTCCTCCATCTCGAGCGAAATGGAATCGGGGTTGTCGACAAGGTGTTTTGCGATGTACTCAACAAATTCCCTCATGGAGACACCTCCTTGATTAACCAGTGAACCGATGGTGACGTTGCGCGCGTCTCTGCAGAGCGTTTGGTTTTCCGCGCAACCCACTGAGCCGTAAACCGGTGGTAGTGTGCCCGATTGAAATGAACAATTTCCAGGGAAAAGTTGTACGAGCCGGAGATTGCGAACCTCTATCCGGCGTTGTCCTCCGTCTTCGGTTCCGTTCCCTCTGCGCCCGTATCTGTAGCGGCTTGCGGTTCTTCACCGACTGCCGTCTCTGCGGCAGACGCTGTTTCTTGAGGTTTTTCCGCTTCGGCTTTCGCCTTTTTCTTGCTCTTATCCTTTTCGAGGGCTTTTATCTCCCGGTCTGCTTTCTCCAAGGAGAATCTTTCGATCTCTTTCGCTATTTCGCCCTCGTCCTTTCCCCGTTTGAGCAGCGACCATCTTAACCAGATGCCTTCCTTCTGGAGAAGATTTCTCACCGTGTCGGTCGGTTTGGCGCCGTTGCGTAGCCAGTACAATACCCGCTCTTCCTTGAATTCTACATTATTCGTCCTGCGAAGAGGATCGTACTGTCCGATCGACTCGATAAATCTTCCGTCGCGCGGCGATCGCGAATCGGCGGCGACGACTTTATAAATCGGAAGCTTTTTCCTTCCGACTCTTCGTAAACGTAAGCGTACTGCCAACGTGTTCCTCCTGTTTCTGAGAGTATGTGTATTCGTATGTATCTAAATCAGTTTCGTCAAAAGGGGAATTGCATACCCTGCATCATGCGTTTTGCTGCCTTCCCTTTGCCTCTGCCTTTGGCGAAGGTCTTCATCATCTTCTGCATCTCGCCGAATTGTTTCAGGAGACGGTTCACCTCCTGAATGGTCGTGCCGCTGCCGGCTGCAACTCTGCGTCTCCTGCTCCCGTTCAAAATGTTTGGTTTCCTTCGCTCTTCGGCGGTCATCGAGCTAACGATCGCCTCAACGCGCACAAGCTCCCTGTCGTCTACTTCCTTCGCAAGGTTCATTTTATTGATTCCCGGAATCATCCCCAGAACTTCGCTCAGCGGTCCCATCTTTTTGATCTGCTGGAGCTGGTCGAGGAAATCGTCGAAGGTGAACTCTGCTCTGCGGAGTTTTTGTTCGAGCGTTCTCGCCTTCTCTTCGTCGATCGTTTCCTGCGCCTTTTCGACGAGCGTCACGATGTCGCCCATGCCCAGGATTCGCGAGGCCATCCGTTCCGGGTGGAATGGTTCGAGCGCTTCGATGCGCTCTCCGACACCGACAAACTTGATCGGTTTCTCCACGACCGAGCGGATCGAGAGGGCGGCGCCGCCTCGCGTGTCGCCGTCAAGTTTGGTCAGCACGACTCCGGTGAAATCCAATCGCTCGTTAAATGCCTTTGCGGTATTGACGGCGTCCTGGCCCGTCATCGCGTCGACAACGAACAGTATCTCATGCGGTTCTACGGTATCCCGGATGTTGCTCACTTCCTGCATCATCTTCTCGTCGACATGCAGTCTCCCGGCGGTATCGATGATGACCACGTCGCGTGCGTTCTCACGCGCGTGCCTGACCGATTGGCGGGATATGTTGACGGCATCGTTCCCGCGGTCTGCATAAACCGGCACGCCGGCTGATTTGCCGAGCGTCTCGAGCTGATCGATAGCCGCAGGCCGGTAAATATCCGCGGCGACCAGCAGGGGGAAACGGCCTTTGGATTTCAGATGGTGTGAAAGCTTCGCACAGAATGTGGTCTTACCCGAGCCCTGCAATCCGGCGACTAGTATCACGGTAGGGGGATTCGGTGCGAACCTGATCGGAGTGTTGGTTTCTCCCATGAGGCGTATCAGTTCGTCGTTAAGAATCTTGACGAATTGCTGTCCGGGGGTGACGCTCTGTAAAACCTCCGCACCGACCGCACGTACCTTGACGTCCTCGATGAATTGCTTCGCGACTTTATAATTGACATCCGCATCGAGCAGCACGCGCCTGATATCGCGCAGCGTCTCGGCGACATTCTCCTCCGAGATTTTTCCCTGGCCGCGTAATTTCTTTATTACTGCGTCGAATTTGGATGTAAGATTGTCGAACATTGGATATTAATCCGGACTGTTTTCTAAAACTAAACAATATACAAAAACCGTTTAAATAGAGCAAGTTTTCGGGGAAAATGGGTAAATCGTGTACCCGCTGAATGTTCGAGGTGTACTGTATATGCCGATGGTTATTTAATGAGAGATTCCACAGGGAGAGGATTTTTTTTTATTACACGGAATTAGCGTTATACTCCGGTTGAGGTAATGCATACCCTGACGGGCGAGCAGTACGGGGTTTGAAATTGAGGCCGAATTCCAAGATATTGTATTTCGGCGAGTGATCGACGAAGGTAATGCACCAATAGTTCGAGTTTCTCCGTTCGGTCGCGGCTGCATATCTGAACTTGGCGGCAATCTCTTCGAAAGATACGGGAACTCACCGTCCAGGTTGAGAGATTTCCGTCGTTTAGCATTCCAATGGGCAGGAGGGCGGTTACGCGCGATCCTCATGGTAAAGATATTCAGCTCTCAAAATGCATCGATCGTTTATCACTATAAAAATATGCTCGAATTGCGGGGCATATATACTACGGTGAGAAATGAAAACCTTCATTCGGTGATGGGGAGTATACCGCCTACCGAGTGCTGGATCGAACTCTGGATCCTCGACGATGACCGGACCGAAGAAGCGAGTCAGATTGTCGATTCGATATCATCGGAACCCCGAGAAGCGGAATATGACTGGCGCTGCGCCGGGTGCGGAGAAAGGATCGGCGGACAGTTTACCGACTGCTGGAATTGCGGAAGTCCATCGCCGCATTTTCGGCATGAACTATAAACCCGCCGGTGAGTGCACCTGAAATGAAGTCCCGTGTGAAGAAAATTACAGAGCGGCTTGTAATCGATCGTGACGTTTGTTTCCTATCAAAAGTTTTTTTACATATGAATTATTCCGGGAGGTTATCGTGTCATTGCACCGATTAGCCGGGCAGCCGGCTCCGCGCGAGGTATTACCCAATATACCAAGACTGGTCGCTGCATATTATATAAATAAACCGGACCCCGAAAATAAGGAACAACTGGTATCGTTCGGCACTTCCGGCCACCGGGGTTCATCCTTGAAATCTACCTTCACCGAAGATCACATTCTCGCGATAGCGCAGGCGATCTGCGATGTCAGGAAGAAGAACGACGTGAGGGGTCCGTTATTTCTCGGCATAGACACGCACGCGCTTTCGGAGCCGGCATGGATAACGGTTATCGAGGTACTTGCGGCAAACGAAGTAACCGTGTATATCCAGTCGGGACGGGGATATACCCCGACTCCGGTCATATCTCATGCGATCCTCACCCATAGCGGCAAAAATTCCGGCGCTCCCGCTGACGGCATAGTCATAACGCCGTCTCACAATCCTCCTGAAGACGGGGGCATCAAATATAATCCGCCGACCGGCGGTCCGGCCGATACCGACGCAACGAAAGTCATTCAGGAACTGGCCAACGGGTACCTCAAAGACGGTTTGCGGAAAATTAAACGAACCGCTCTCGCAAATGCGTTGAAATCGTCGTTCGTAATGGAGTATGATTACGTGACTCCCTACGTCGATGATCTACGGAATATCGTCGACATGCAATCGATCGCTTCGTCAGGTTTGCGCATCGGAACCGATCCGCTCGGAGGGTCCGGAATCGCTTTTTGGGCGCCTATCGCCGATCGGTACGGACTCAACATCGAGATCGTCAATGAAGCGATCGATCCCACCTTTTCATTTATGACGCTCGATAAAGACGGGAAGATACGGATGGACTGTTCTTCTCCATATGCGATGGCGGGTCTGATCGATTTAAAGGACAGATTTGATATCTCGTTCGGGAACGATCCGGATTTCGACCGTCATGGGATCGTGACGAAGAGCCGGGGTCTCATGAATCCGAACCACTATCTGTCGGTTGCGGTACATTATCTCTTCAGCACGCGTACCGGATGGAGCGAGCAGGCAGCGGTGGGAAAGACGCTGGTCTCGAGCTCGATGATCGACAAAGTATCGGAGGGCCTGGGGAGAAAAGTTGCCGAAGTGCCGGTCGGTTTTAAATGGTTTGTCGACGGACTCCTGGCAGGGTCATTCGGATTCGGAGGAGAGGAAAGCGCGGGGGCTTCGTTCCTGCGTCATAACGGAAGCGTGTGGACAACCGACAAGGATGGATTCATCATGAATCTTCTGGCTGCGGAAATCACCGCGGTGACGGGAAAGGATCCCGGGAAGCTTTACTCGATGATTGAGAACAGGTTCGGATCGCCCCTATATGAACGAATTGATGCGCCTGCCGACCCGGCACAAAAGAAAGCTCTTGCGAACCTCTCGCCCGAAATGGTGACTGCCGGTGAACTAGCAGGGGAGAAGATTCTCGCCAAGCTGACCCGAGCGCCGTGGAATAATGCAAAGATCGGCGGATTGAAAGTCGTTGCCCAGAACGGCTGGTTCGCAGCGAGGCCATCGGGAACGGAGGACGTATACAAAATATACGCCGAGAGTTTCCTCGGTTCGGATCACCTGAAGCAAATTCAGACGGAGGCGCAGGAGATTGTGGGGGAAGCGTTCAGGAAGGCGGGAGGATGAGGAGACGTCCACACACGATGTAAGTGATTGCGAGATTGGCAGGGTGAAAAGAAGTCTGAACACGATTGAAGGGATTGCGAGATTGACAGGATGAGAAGAAGTCTGAACACGATTGAAGGGATTGCGAGATTGACAGGATTGTGGATTTTATAACCAAATCAGATAATCCTGTACATCCTGCAAATCTTAAAAATCGTGTACAAGACATTGATGAGAAGAAGTCTGAACACGATTGAAGGGATTGCGAGATTGACAGGATGAAAAGAAGTC
>CAZBUK010000006.1:0-49456 GCA_964495085.1 uncultured Ignavibacteriales bacterium | reverse complement strand
ATAACCAAATCAGATAATCCTGTACATCCTGCAAATCTTAAAAATCGTGTACAAGGCGTTACCGGACGGACAGGATTCGAAAACGTCCGGACATGATTGAAGGGATTAAATAATTGGTACTATGATGAATTTACTTGACCACACAAATAATCCTGTACATCCTGAAAATCCTGAAGATCCTGTAGATCGAGTCCAGGACATTAACGCATTAACACACAAGATCATTGGCTGTGCCATGCAGGTCCATCGAACGCTGGGAAATGGATTCCAGGAAGTCATCTACCAGCGGGCATTGGCGATCGAGTTTGAATACCAGGGACTTGGTTTCGAGCGAGAAAAAGAAATGGAATTGAGTTACCGGGATCGGCCTATCGGAACAAGAAGAGTGGATTTCTACGTGGAGGACAAGGTAATGGTGGAATTGAAAGCGATTGAGATGTTGGAGGATGTCCATAAAGCCCAAGCCATTAATTATCTCGAAGCATACGACATCGCCGATGGTTTACTTATCAACTTCGGTAGAACCAGTCTCGAATTCAAGAGGGTCTACAATAAAAATCTCGTAAAGCCCTCGAAACATCCTGTCAATCAATAAATCAAGAGAATAATGACATCTCAACCTTGGCGTATTGAGCTCAAGCAAAAAAGGCCTCCGGAATATCCGGAAGCCTTTTCTTTCAAACCGTTGTAGCGGGGCTAGGACTTGAACCTAGAACCTTCGGGTTATGAGCCCGACGAGCTACCAATTGCTCCACCCCGCGATTTAGACTATAAAGATAAAGATATTTCAGCCGAATGTCAAATCGGTGGTCCGGATCAGTTTCGCCCCTTTATCCTGCATTTCGCGAAGCGCGTAAGCCGAATCTTCAGGTTCGACATTAACGCCGCGGACCGCATCCTCGAAAACGTAGACCTCGAATCCGTTAGTCAGTCCGTCGATCACGGTATTCTTCACGCAGTAGTCGGTCGCGAGTCCGCCTATGAAAAGGCGTTCGCTTCCTACTTTTTTCAGCTTCCCGCTCAGTCCCGTCCCCTCAAAGCCCGAATATGCCTCCAGATCCGGCCGGTCCGCTTTCGATACGATCAGGTTTACCTTATCTGTGCGAAGTGCCGCGTGGAAAGCAGCTCCATCCGTCCCGGCTATACAGTGCGCGGGCCATATGCCCCCGCGCGATTTGAATGAGATATGATTGTCCGGGTGCCAATCGCGCGTGGCAATGGTTATTTTCCAGCTTCCGTCTAGCATTCGGTTCAGCGGAGCCACGACGAGGTCGCCTTCCGGTACGGCGAGAGCGCCGCCCGGACAGAAATCGTTCTGAACGTCGACGACGATGAGAGCATCACGCTCTGTATCTATGTTCATTGTCATATGAAATACGCTCGAATCCGTTTCCGATACATTATTCAAAACAAAGATATGCATATTGGAATTCCGGTTCAATTCACCGCTACGGTTAGACGATCCCGGCTCAAATATCGTATTTGACAATAGGATTGCGATTTTATATATTTTTTAAAGTTTTTAACATATTCTAAAAATCTTGCCCCGCATGCCCGAGCTGAATATCATTCGACTCAAGAACGCAGTTTTTTATGCCTACCACGGCGTGTTCAAGGACGAACAAAATCTCGGAGGACGGTTCGAAGTCGATCTCGACCTGTACTGCGATTTCAGTGAGGCCGCGCATGCGGATTCGCTCGACCGGACCGTCGACTATGAACAGGTCTATGCAGTCATGAAAGATCTCGTGCAGGGGAAGAAATACTTCCTGGTGGAATCCCTCGCCTATAATATAGCGGACGGCATACTTGCCCGGTTCGGTAAAACCGAAAAGATCGTCGTACGCGTCAGGAAAAATAACCCGCCCGTAAAGGGAGTCATTGATGCAGTAGAAGTGGAGGTCGTGCGTGAACGATCTTAGAAAACGGCAGGATGAACATACCGCCTTCATCGGACTCGGATCGAACAGAGGCGACCGGCAGATATTCCTCGCCTTCGGTATTCGCCGTCTCAGCAGGGCTGCGTACTGCCGCATCGGGAGACTGTCTCACTTGTACGCTTCAAAGCCGGTCGCGCTTGCGAGCAGGACTCCCTTTCTGAACATGGTCGTCGAGGTGATTACCGTGTTATCCCCCGAATCGCTTCTCCAAGTCTGCCGCGAAATCGAACGAGAAGCCGGAAGACCGCCGCATTCCCACAAGAAACCACGGGTACTTGATTTGGATATATTATTTTATGATACTATTGTTCAGAACGGATCAGAATTGATTATCCCGCATCCGGCTCTCCATACAAGGAACTTTATGCTCGACCCCTTGATGGATCTCTGTCCGGAATACGTTCACCCGGTCTATAAAAAAAGTATCTCACAACTGAAAAAGGAATGTCAGGATACTCACTGGGTCGTTCGCATGCACTGAGATCCGGATCAATACCCACAGCCAGGAGTTATCTTGACCAGTCCCGACGATAAACAGGATAAACGACCGCAGGCTCCGCTCGGGAACGATATTCGATATATCGCTATCGAAGGAGTCATCGGAGCCGGAAAGACGAGCCTCGCGACGATGCTCGGGGAACGGTTCGCGGCGCGGATCGTGCTGGAGCGGTTCGAAGAAAATCCCTTCCTTGAACGATTCTATGAAGATCCCGAACGTTTCTCCTTCCAGACTCAAATGGCGTTTCTCCTGAGCAGGTATAGACAGCAGCAGGAACTCTTCCAAGCGGACCTTTTTCACGATGTGCTGATCACGGATTATATTTTCGAAAAGGATAAAATATTTGCCTACCTGAATCTGCAGGACGATGAGCTCAAGCTGTATGAAACGGTCGTGGGCGTCATCGAGAAAAATATTCTGACCCCCGACCTGGTGATCTATCTGCAATCGAGCGTCGATCGTCTGATGGATAACATCAAACACCGGGCGCGTCCCTACGAAAAACATATCACGGCAGATTACATCAGGGACCTGAACGAAGCGTATAACTACTTTTTCTTCCGGTATCGTAAAGCGCCGCTCCTGATCGTCAAAGCGACGGAGCTGGACTTCGTTCACCGGGAGGCGGATTTCGAAGAATTGTACCAGGAGATCATCCGGAAGAACCGGTCTCCGGTCGAATATTACAATCCTCTGCAGAAGGCGCAGAAAGAAGGGAGGTAACCCATGCTGCGAATCATCGTGTGGCTGGCGCTCGGCTATCTGCTCTACCGGTTTATCAGATCGCTCGTCCATGAACTTACCGGGGGCGATTCCGTCTCATCCGGCACACGGCGTACCGGGCGGAAGAAGGCCGTCGACCCCGATGTCATCAAGGAGGCGGAATTCGAAGAGATCAAGGAGGAGAAAGACAAGCGCTAGCATTCCGGTTCCCACCACCGAAACCGCAGTATCGCCGGAATTTGTAGAATTCCGACAAATTCTTTCAGTTGCATTTATTATCATCTTTCAGTAATTTCTGGCCGATTCGTCTGTTACCATTCCATTCGGGAAGTGCCTATTACAGGGAGTGCAAATCATCTAGATGACTAAGCGGTTGCTCCGCGAGGTGGAGAAGTATAAGATCCTTGAAACCCGGATCTGCGACCTCGATCTGAAATTCGATAACCTCATACTCAAACTCATCAGAAAAGTTTCGAGCGAATTGCGTAACAAGGGCGTTCGCTTCCGCCCCGAGTACTATTACGGTACCGGATGGGGTTGCGTGGACGGCAGCATTTCTATCGAAATTCCCTTCTGGTTCGGCTCCCCCGTGCTCCGCAAAATCGAGGATGAATTGAATTTCGGCGGCGTCGAAAACGAAAACGAAATCCTGATGGGCCTGCGGCACGAGATCGGCCACGCGATCAATTATGCATACCGTCTCTACCGCGACCGCGAGTGGCAGCGGATTTTCGGAAACTTTAAAAAGGTGTACCGCGATTACTATATATATAATCCCTGGAGCAAGCGGCACGTCCGCCATCTTCCGGAGCACTATGCGCAGAAACATCCCGACGAGGATTGGGCCGAGACTTTCGCCGTATGGCTTACGCCCCGATCCAACTGGCGGCGGGCGTATCAGAAAACCCCGGCGATCAAGAAGCTCGAATACGTCGATATGATCGTGCGCGAGATCGGAAGAAAGGATCCGCCGAATACGAGAACGGACCGGGACGAGCCGAGCGAACGCGTCAGAATGACCGTCGCCGAATATTATAAGATTAATCTCGAATCGCGCGCCGACTCGGACGATCTCTACGGGTATGTCGACGATATCAAATCGCTGTTCCGGTACAACGGAAGACGTTCGAACGCGCACCGCGATGCATGGAAGTTTATTCATAAATATTCGCCGGTGCTCGAAGATAAAGTGTGCAGCTGGATTTACTATGCCGACCGCGAAAAGATCAAGAAACACCTCTCTCAGATCGAGGGAGTATGCAGAACGTACAAGCTCAAGATCAAACCGGGAGACGAGACCGAAAAGCTCTCGGAACTTGCGGTGCTTCTTACCTACAACATCATGTACGATCTATACTCGTAGGGAACAAGCATTCCCCCGAACTTAACCAGGAAAAAGAAAAGCATGGGTCGAATTTATATAAAACAACTATCCGGTCATGTGGGAGAAGAGATCACACTCCACGGATGGGTATACAATAAAAGATCGAGCGGTAAGATTAAATTCATCATCCTCAGAGACGGAACCGGAATTCTGCAGTGCGTTCTCGTAAAGGGAGCGATTGCCGAGGAGGATTTCGAAAGCTTCAACCGGTTGACCCAGGAGAGCTCGCTCTCGGTAACCGGAAAAGTGAAGCGCGAAGAACGGGCGCCGGGCGGCTACGAGCTCGAGGTGGCGGGTATCCGCATAGTTCACATCGCGCAGAATTATCCTATCACTCCGAAGGAACACGGGGTGGAATTCCTTATGGATAACAGGCATTTGTGGCTCCGCTCGACCCGGCAGCATGCCATTATGCGGATCAGACATCACATTATTAAATCCATTCGCGACTATTTCGACTCCAACGGATTCACGCTGATCGATTCTCCCATACTTACCCCGAACGCAGTCGAAGGGACAACCACTCTCTTCGAAACGGACTACTTCGATCTCGGCAAAGCATATCTGACGCAGTCGGGACAGCTCTACGCTGAGGCGGCTGCCATTGCACACGGGAAGGTCTACTGCTTCGGACCGACGTTCAGGGCGGAAAAATCCAAAACCCGCCGGCACCTGACCGAGTTCTGGATGGTCGAACCCGAGGTTGCGTTCAACGATCTGAACGATAACATGGATCTCGCCGAAGACTTTCTCGAGTATGTCGTCTCATCCACGCTTAAACACAAAGCCGACGAGCTCAAGACGCTCGAACGGGATACGACGTTTCTTGAGAAGGTGAAGAAACCGCTCCCGAGAATTACCTACGACGATGCGGTCGAAATTCTCCATGCCAAGGGGATCCGGTTCGAATGGGGTGGTGATCTCGGCGGTTCCGACGAAACCACCATCTCCGAGCAATTCGAAAAACCGGTTATGGTCCACCGTTACCCCGCGCAGGTAAAGGCATTCTATATGAAGCGCGATCCTCAGAACGACAAGGTCGCGCTCGCCCTCGACGTCCTCGCACCGGAAGGCTACGGGGAAATCATCGGCGGCAGTCAGCGCGAAGACGATCTGGACAAGATGCTGGAACGGATCTCGGAGCACAATCTGCCCCTCGAACCGTTCGAATGGTATCTCGATCTCCGCAGGTTCGGCAGCGTGCCGCACTCGGGATTCGGACTGGGGATCGAACGAACGGTATCGTGGATCTGCGGTCTGGATCACGTGAGAGAGACCATACCGTTCGCACGGATGATCTACCGTAAAACCCCGTAAAACCGACGAAACAGCTAACCGGCGTCGCACCTTCCACAACATACCGGCTGTCCGGTATAGTCCGTCGCCTTTTCATGCAAGTAACAAACAGTCACCCTGTTTCTGAATACTGCCCATGTTAGAAGTTAAAAATCTGATGAAGACCTTTACGACCGTCAAGGCGGTGAATGACGTGTCGTTCGCGGTGAGACCCGGAAGTGTGTTCGGATTGCTCGGTCCGAACGGCGCAGGGAAAACCACGACGATACGGATGATCCTCAATATCATACGCCCGGATACCGGTGAGATATTATTCGACGGCGCGCCATTCAGTCCCGCGCTCCGGAACAATATTGGGTACCTTCCGGAAGAACGCGGATTGTACCGGAAGCATAAACTGCTCAGCACGATTCAGTACTTCGCCGGTTTGAAGGGATTGAATCCCGCTGAGTCGAAGCGGAGGGCTTCCCGGTGGCTGGAACGGTTTCAACTTCTCCCATATACCAATAACAAGATCGAGGAACTTTCGAAGGGGAACCAGCAGAAGGTTCAATTCATCGTATCGGTGCTTCACGATCCCCGGTACATCATTCTCGATGAGCCTTTCAGCGGATTGGATCCGGTCAACCAGATCGTTCTCAGGGATATCATCGAAGAGCTGCAGCGCGCGGGGAAGATAATCATCTTCTCGACCCATCAGATGGAGCAGGCTGAAAAAATGTGCGACGAAGTCTGCATCATCAACAAGGGGCGAATTGTTCTCTACGGTCCGCTTGCGGAGGAAAAGAAGAAGCTCGGCACGAATAACGCGCGCATCGAGTTCGAAGGCGAGGGCTCGGTGATTCGTTCGATTCGCGGCATCCGGAACCTGTCGCTGTACAGTAATTTCGCCGAGTTTGAGATCGAACCTGCGGTTAATTTACACGATTTGCTTTCGGAGCTTGTCCGCCGCGTCGCGATACGGAAGTTTGAGATTCAGGAACCGAGTCTGAACGCTATATTTTTACGGCTGGTCGGAGCCACGGTAGAAGAAGTCGAAAAGGAACATCAGCAGCGCGGATTAGGCGGGGAGGCTGCGGCATGAAGAAGGCCCTCGTTGTAGCGAAATGGGAATACCTCGAACGGGTCAAGAGCAAGTTGTTCCTCGTCTCGCTGCTCATATTCCCGGTGATCATCATGGCTTTCGCTATCCTGCCGACCGTTCTTGCTACCAGATCCGAGGACACGCAGAAGATCGTGGGAGTGATCGACGCGACGGGCGGCATGGCTCAGGAATTCCGCGACCGGCTCGAGAAGAAATACATTCTACCCGACGGGAGGTCGAATTACCGCGTACGGATTATCGAAGAACCCGCTGCCGATCCGGAGACCCTCCGGTTGATCGGGAGCACGCTCGTTTTCTCCGAGGAGATCGTCGGCTATATTTACATTCCGCCGGATATTTACGAGTCCAACCAGGGGGATTATTACTCGACGAACGTCGGTAATTTCATCGATCACGGACGATTTACCCAGACGATTCAGGAGCTGATGACGGGCGTCCGCCTGCAGGAGAGGGGCATCGATCCGGGGATCGTCAGCGACGTCATAAAGAGCGTCGGATTCCGGACCGTGCGGATTTCGCCGACCGGAGAGGAACGGGAGGCGGGATTCATGGAGATCTTCTGGAGCGCGTATCTATTTATAATCATCATGATGATGCTGATCGCAACCTCGGGCCAGATACTCATCCGGAGCGTGGTTGAGGAAAAGACGAACCGTATCATCGAGATACTTGCCTCTTCATGCTCGCCCATGGATTTGATGACCGGGAAAATACTTGGACTGAGCGGCCTCGGATTCACGCAGATCGGCTTCTATGCGATCCTTGCGGCCGCTGCGGTATCTTATTTCGGGATCGAAGGTATGTCTTTCGAAAACGTCTGGTTGCTATTACCGTATTTCATTTTCGGATACATTTTTTTCGCCGCCATTTTCGTCGTTGTCGGCTCTCCGCTTTCATCCGAACATGAAGCTCAGCAAATCACGGGATGGATCGTCATGGTGCTCATGCTGCCGTTCGTATTCGCGGTCTCGGCTATACAGGATCCCGGCTCGTCGATCGTGCGTATCCTCAGCTTTATACCGTTCCTGACTCCGTCGTTTATGGCGCTCCGGATTCCTATCCTCATGCCGCCGCTCTGGGAGATCGTGACCACACTCGGCATCCTCATTGTCTCGACGGTTATTATGATGTGGCTCGCGGCGAAGATATTCAGAGTCGCCATTCTCTCATACGGCAAGCGGCCGACGCTCAGAGAGCTGATCGGTTGGGTGAGGGCCTCGTAATTCATTGCAAAATAATTCCACTTTCCATATATTAGCCTAACTTGTCATTCTGAAAAAGCCGTCCGGTCTCTATGAATTTTGAAGAAGTACTCTTTTATATTCTCGCAGCGGCGGGAATCGTCTCCGCGATTCTCGTGATCACACGGCGTAATCCAATCAACAGCGTTATCTACCTGGTCTTTAATTTTTTCGTCCTGGCTGCACTCTACCTGACGCTCAAGGCACAATTTATCGCGATCATTCAGATACTGGTTTACGCCGGAGCTATCATGGTGCTCTTTTTGTTTGTCATAATGCTTCTCAACCTCGGGGATGAACGCCGGCTGACCGACCGGATATCGCTGAAGCAAATACTCGCCATCGGATTCTCCGTTGCATTTGCGCTCCAGATACTCGTTATCGTCGGTTTCGGCAAGGATACGACCCATGCGGAGATCTCGCCTTTGGCCGCCGATATCGGGACGGTGGAGTATATCGGACTTCAGCTCTTCTCCGTATATGTGCTTCCCATTGAAGCCGTATCGGTTCTGCTCGTCATGGCGGTAGTCGGAGCGGTCGTTCTCGCGAAGAAGAAATTCGACTGACCGCAGGAGTGTCGTACACCGCAGCATTTCGAAGCGCATTGCTGCCGGACGTACCGGGCGTCCGGTTACTTTCACATACCAACAAGCAGTTTAGCGAGACACGCGTTCAATGATTCCGTTAGATCATTACCTGATTCTGAGTGCTGTTATGTTCACGATCGGCATGGTCGGCGTCCTGACCCGCCGCAACGCCATCATCGTCTTCATGTCGATCGAGCTGATGCTGAATTCCGCCAACCTGACGCTGGTGGCATTCTCGGCTTTTCTCGGCGATCCGACCGGACAAATGCTGGTCATCTTCGTGATCACCATCGCCGCAGCGGAAGCTGCGATCGGACTTGCTATCATCATAGCAGTGTTCCGCAATAAGCAAACCATTAACATCGATGAAATTAATCTGCTAAAGTGGTAAGGTCGATTCGAATATGTACGAGTATATAGGACTTGTCGTTTTATTGCCGATTCTCGGCGCCGCGGTCAACGGCATTTTCGGTTCCCGGATCCGGAGCGAAAAGGCCATCGCCTACATCGGATCCTGCACGGTCGGCATCTCTTTCGTTCTCAGCGTGATAATTTTTATCGAGATGCTCGGCAGACCGGCAGCCGATCGGCTGCAGATAGTCGAGTACTTCAATTGGATCGTTGCGGGGGGACTCGAAACATCATTCGCCTATCAGGTCGATCAGCTCTCAATCCTCATGACGCTGGTCGTTACCGGCGTCGGTTTTCTCATTCACATATACTCCGCCGGGTATATGCACGGGGATTCCGGCTACTGGCGTTACTTCGCCTACCTGAACATCTTCATATTCGCTATGTTGAATCTCGTCCTTGCCGATAATTTTCTCCTCCTGTTTCTCGGCTGGGAGGGAGTGGGTCTTTGTTCATACCTGCTGATCGGTTTCTGGTACGAAAAGAAATTTACGGGAGACGCGGCGAAGAAGGCATTCATCGTCAACCGTATCGGCGATTTCGGATTTCTGATCGGCATATTCCTGATATTTACGATGTTCGGTACGCTGAAATTCGGACCGGTGTTCACGCAGGCATCGGTGTTGCAGGTCGGCGATTCGACGATGTTCTGGATTACCCTGCTGCTGTTTATCGGTGCGACGGGCAAGTCCGCCCAGATACCGCTTTTCGTCTGGCTGCCCGATGCGATGGCCGGACCCACACCCGTGAGCGCGCTCATACATGCCGCGACCATGGTGACCGCCGGTGTGTATATGATAGCCAGATCCGCCACTCTCTATGCGCTCGCCCCGCTCACCCTCGAAATTATAGCGATCGTCGGCTTGCTAACCGCAGTGATGGCCGCTACCATTGCGCTGACGCAGAACGACATTAAAAAGGTACTCGCCTATTCGACCATAAGCCAGCTCGGCTATATGTTCCTCGCATTGGGCGTCGGCGCATTCTGGGTCGGTATCTTTCACGTCTATACCCATGCTTTCTTCAAAGCGCTGCTTTTTCTCGGATCGGGAGCGGTCATCCATGCGATGCACGACGAGCAGGACATCAGAAAGATGGGTGGTCTCGGGAGTTCGATGCCGGTTACATATTACACATTTTTAATCGGTGCTATCGCCATTGCGGGTATTCCTCCGTTCGCTGGTTTTTTCAGCAAGGATGAGATCCTCGCCTATGTGTTCCATGACGGATCAGTTGGGCTCTGGCTCATTGCTGTGATCGGAGCGGGATTGACAGCCTTTTATATGTTCAGGCTTGTCTCGCTCACCTTCTGGGGAAATCCGCGTTACAAGGAACATGGCGAGCATGCGGTACATCCACACGACTCCCCGTCGAGCATGACGATCCCGCTCGTCGTTCTTGCAGTTTTATCGTTCATCGGAGGATGGATAGGAATTCCCAAAGCACTCGGGGGCGGTACGGCGATCAAGCAATTCCTCTCGCCGGTGTTCGCGCGGGCGGAATCGATTATGGCGGTGCATCCGCATGAGGTACATCTGATCGACTTCGTCCTGATCCTCGCTTCCGTGGCGGTTGCCGGTGCGGGAATCTTTCTAGCGAGGAGATGGTATCTGAATCGGCCTGAAGTTCCCGAAACCCTGGCCGCCCGATACCCCTCGTTCTATAAACTTCTGAGTAATAAATATTATGTGGATGAATTATACGATGCAGTCCTCGTAAATCCTGTGGTGAGCGGTTCGAGAAAATTCCTCTGGAAGATCGTCGACATCGGAATTATCGACGGGGCGGTAAACGGCAGTGCAAAACTCATTGCGGTCGTCTCGAAATATGCACGGCTCATCCAGGGGGGCGTTGTACAGGGATATGCAGTCGTCTTCGTCTTCGGAATTATCTGTATGATCGCATGGCTACTCTTCAGGTAAGCGAAACCTATGTTTGAATCGAATATACTGACACTTCTGATCGTCCTCCCGATCGCGGGCGCACTGATCCTTCTGCCGATTCCCAAAAATAATTTTCGAGCGATCCGCTCGGTCGCGCTGATAACGACGCTTGCCGTCTTCGCGCTATCGGTTGTTCTGTACATGCTTTTCGACGGAACTGCAACTCACTTTCAGTTCGTCCAGGAATCGGTATGGATTGCGGACATCGATGTCGGCTACCGGGTCGGCGTGGACGGTATCTCGATTCTTCTGGTCATGCTCACCGCATTCATCATGCCGTTGTCGGTGCTGGCTTCCTGGAAATCCATAGCGTACCGGGTAAAAGAATACTTCTTCAGTCTGCTGGTGCTCGAAGTCGGCATGCTCGGCGTCTTTATCGCGTTGGATCTTTTTCTCTTCTACGTTTTCTGGGAGGCGATGCTAATCCCGATGTATTTCATCATCGGCGTATGGGGCGGAAAAGAGAGAATCTACGCCGCGGTGAAATTCTTTCTGTTCACCATGGTCGGCAGTCTGCTTATGCTTGTGGCGATCATCTGGATCGGGGTCTATGCGGGGAATACGACGGGGCAGTTCACATCGAATCTGCTTACCCTGTTCACGATCGCGCCGGGAATCGCGCCCGCGCTGCAGGGATGGCTGTTCCTCGCGTTCGCGCTCAGTTTTCTTATTAAGGTCCCGCTCTTTCCGCTTCACACCTGGCTGCCGGATGCGCACGTCGAAGCTCCGACCGCGGGAAGCGTGATACTGGCGGGAGTCCTGCTGAAAATGGGTACGTACGGGCTTATCCGTTTCTGCCTGCCGCTCTTTCCCGATGCGACCTATCAGTATATGCCGTATATCTCGGTACTCGCGGTCGTGGGAATTATCTACGGTGCGCTCGTGGCGATGGTACAGACGGACGTTAAGAAACTGATTGCTTATTCGTCGGTAAGTCATCTCGGATTCATCGTCCTCGGCATCTTCGCGTTGAACGCGGAGGCTATGCAGGGGAGCATCATCCATATGATAAATCATGGACTCAGCACCGGGGCGCTCTTTCTCCTGGTTGGAATGATCTATGATCGCCGGCATACGAGGGCTATTGCCGATTTCGGTGGTTTAGCGAAAGTAATGCCGGTATTCGCGGCATTCTTCCTGCTGATGTCGCTTTCGTCGATCGGATTGCCGGGATTGAACGGATTCGTTGGGGAATTTCTGATATTGCTGGGATCGTTCAGGTCGGAGGCATTGGGAACCCCCTGGTTCACGATCGTCGCGGCGAGCGGAGTCGTTCTTGCCGCGGTCTATATGCTGTGGATGTATCAGCGGGTGATGCTTGGTCCGCTCGATAATAAAGAAAATTCGGAATTGCGCGATCTCGAGCGACGTGAGCTGGCAACGCTCCTGCCTATCGCCCTCTTCGTCGTTTGGATAGGCGTATACCCGTCGACTTTTCTGAATAAAACCGAGACCTCTGCCCGGGAAGTCATCAGGCAGGTCGAGGAGGGGAGAGGCGCCTGGCGGGCTACCGGATCCTCCGCGGACGGCATCATGTTGTCGGATGCTCCCGGCGAGGAGTGAGACGGCGTTCGGGTAATGCCTGAGAACGATTTCCGATTGATACCATGTAGTATGACTTTTCAAGTAATTCATCAAGAGCTTAGTTCGTGATGAGGTCGATCAAAGCTGAGGATATTTTCTAGCATGGAATTTCATCCCATTGATTTGTATTACATCTTACCTCTTCTGATCGTAACGGTAACTGCGCTGGCAATTCTCATGCTCGAGATTACCGTCAAGAAAGCGGAGCCGTACGTCTTTGTCGCCTCCCTTATCGGTTTGGTCACGGCGGCGGTCTTTTCATTCCTTCTCTTCCCGATTCGTGAAACAGCTTTCTTCGACATGGTAAACGTGGGCGGATTTGCGAGCCTGTTCTCCCTGGTTTTTATCAGCATAACGATATTAACCTTTTTCCTGTCGCGTCAGTATATCGTACGGTTCGGCATCTATCACAGCGAATACTATGCGATGATCCTGTTTTCGCTTATCGGGATGATGCTCATTGCCGCGTCCAGGGACTTGCTGGTGCTCTTCATCGGGATCGAACTTATGTCGCTCAGTTTCTACGTGCTTGCCGGGTTTATGAGAAACCGGCTGACATCGAACGAGGCGGCGTTGAAGTATTTTCTGCTCGGCGCTTTTACGACCGGTTTTCTGATATACGGCATCGCGCTGGTTTACGGCGCAGCGGGCACGACGAACCTCGTAGGGATCACCGCGCAGATAGAAATTCTCACGGGCATCCCGATTTTCTGGATCGGAACCGCACTGCTGATGATGGGATTCGGTTTCAAAGTTGCCGCCGTCCCTTTTCATATGTGGGCCCCCGACGTCTACGAAGGAGCTCCGACAACGGTTACCGCATATATGTCCAGCGCGGGTAAAGCTGCGGCGTTCTCGGGTCTCATCCTCGTCGTCATGTTTGCTTTCGCGGGGGGAACGGATAAGCTGAAGGATCTCTTCGCGCTGCTTGCGACGGCTTCGATGATTCTGGGCAACCTGGTCGCGATCTCACAATCGAGTCTGAAACGTATGCTCGCCTACTCCAGCATAGCGCATGCAGGTTACATGCTGATCGGATTTGCTGCGGGGAGCGGGACGGGAATGAGCGGTGTCATCTATTATATCGTCGCGTATGGATTTATGAATGTCGGAGCGTTCGGCATACTTTCGATGGTCGAATACGGAGCTGGGAAGAATCTCTCGTTCGACGAGTTTAAAGGATTGGCTGTCCGTAAACCCGCGCTTGCCGCGTTGATGGCAATATTTATGTTCTCTCTCTCCGGCATCCCTCCATTTGCGGGTTTCTTCGGTAAGTATTACATTTTCATCTCGGCCATCGAAGCCGGTTATACCTGGTTGGCGATTGTCGGAGTGCTCGCGAGCGCTGTCGGTGTATATTATTATATCAAAGTGGTTATCTATATGTACTTCTACGAGGGGGAGGTAACGCTCGAGGCGGAGCCGGCGGGTATAGGTTTTACCGCACTGGTCATCTCGGCTCTTGTTGTAATTTATATGGGAATTCTACCGTCTTCCGTGCTCAGATTGACGCAGGGACTTTTCTGAAACTTCCGGTCTAAACAGTATGCATTCAACCCGCTTACCCATCGGATTAACGGAGGCGGGTCTTTTTATTTTTAGGGAGACCCTCTTGTCCGTCTCCGGATTGATAATCATGGAGGTACATTGAAGCCGGTCGCGTCTGTACAGGAAATGCGGCAATGCGATGCCGCGGCTATTCGGGAGTACGGGATACCCGGCATGGTGCTTATGGAAAATGCCGCACGGGGAACCGCGGAGAAACTGTTTGAGATTTTTCCACGGCTCCGGGATGAACAGGTACTTATCATGTGCGGTTCGGGAAATAACGGAGGCGACGGCTTTGCACTTGCCCGTCATATGCTCCGCCGGGGTTGCAGCGTAACGGTGGGCTCGGTATCCCCCGTTAACCGTCTGAAGGGAGATGCCCGCACCAACGCTGATATACTGGTTAAAATCGCCCGGTCGGATCCGGAAAAAAGACTCAGACTCATTACGTCCGCCACCCCGAAGAAGCTGACCGCGATCGAGCCACCCGGAATTATTATCGATGCGCTGCTCGGAACCGGAGTCGGCGGTCGATTGAAGAAAAAATATGCCTCGCTCGTCGCCTGGATGAATTCTCTCGGTAAGCCGACCATTGCAATAGATATTCCGACGGGAATCAATGCTGATACCGGCGTCGCCGCCGGGGATTCCGTCCGCGCAGCGTATACTATGACGATGGGACTACTGAAGACCGGGCTGCTCTTTTCGGACGGCCGCGAACAGTCCGGAAAAACGTATACAATCGATATCCAGATACCTGAAGCGGTTTATCGACATTCCGGAATCATGTCATACCTAGTCGAAGAGGCTGATGTACGAGCTGCGATACCGAAGAGGCGCCATGACGCTCATAAATATAAAGTCGGAAAGGTGTTCGTGCTGGCCGGGTCTACGGGACTTACCGGAGCTGCCGCGCTTGCATCTATGAGCGCCCTGAAAGCCGGGGCGGGTGCGGTCGTTCTCGGTATACCCGAAACCTTATATCCGTTCATGGCTCAGAAATTGACGGAAGTCATGACTGTCCCGCTTCCCGAATCGGAAGCCGGGGTGGTTGGCGCCGCCGCCTGGGAGAAGATCAGCGAACATATTGCCTGGGCAGATGTCGTTGTGGCCGGACCTGGATTGTCGAGAAAACAAGACGTCGGCAAGATCGTTGCGAGACTCATCAAAGACATGGATAAACCGCTCGTTTTAGACGCAGACGCCTTGAACGTTCTCGGGGAGCATACATCGCTTCTTAAAAGATCGAAAGGGCGGGTAATACTGACGCCGCACACAGGGGAATTTTCCCGGCTCACGGGTATTCCGGTAAAAGACATCGAAGCCGACAGGTTATCGATTGCACATCGATATTCGCTTTCGTATCATGTCGTTGTACATCTCAAGGGGGGACCCAGTATCACAGCCGCACCAGATAAAAGAGTCTATATCAATTCGACCGGAAATCCGGGAATGGCGACCGCAGGATCGGGCGACGTACTTACCGGTGTCATCGCAGGCCTTTGGGCGCAAGGGATGACCGGTACCGCGGCAGCATACTGCGGCGGTTATATTCACGGATATGCCGGCGATCTTGCCCGGGATGCGTACGGTATGCACTCGCTCACCGCTGCCGATATACTGAACCATATACCCGACGTTCTGATGAGGTTGGCACATTGAGAGAGACGTCACGAAGGTTCTGGATATACAGCGCACCCGCGATCTTCTATGGGCTTATAGTGATCGTTGCGACCGGAACTCCCGGTGAGCTCATTCCGGATGTAAATACGTCCGGACTCGATAAGGTCGTTCATTTCGGAATGCATTTTATCTTTGCCTGGCTTGTCCACCGCTCTTTGTTGTACCAGGCGAATACTCACCGGAGCAAGCAATGGTCACTCGCACTTACGTTCCTAGGTGTATCAGTATTCGGGATAATCGTCGAGTGGTACCAGTTATACATCCCCGGAAGGTCGGCCGATGTCATGGACGGAATAATGAACATCGGCGGCGCAGCAATTTATTGTCTTGCCTATTTATTGATTATCTCCAGATTCTGGCCTAAAAAGGCGTAGCGAGACGATGCTATTGCAATGCGGATGTGCCTAATGCGCGCTCGACCCATTTTTCCCAACTTAATACATCTCCCTTGATTTGATACCTGAAATTGATTATCGTTTGTTCAGGTAGCCAGTATTCTGAAAGATTTCTCATCAAATCGGAAGGAGACGGCTATGAATCCCCGACACAAGCACCCCGATGCCGATCTGCGGCTCACATATCCCCGGATATTTTAACTCTCCTTAATAATAGCTATATCATCGCTCATTGCGGCGTTTAGATTTTTTCCCGCAGGATTTTCGTCTAATTCTTTTATTTCCGAAGAGCTGTCTACAATCGTTATCGACGATATCATAAACACGAAACAGCACCGGAAACCGCCCGAGCCCGCACGACCTGATATTATCATCAAAGTACCCGACGAAACGGTGGTTGAGGAGATCGATCTGTACCTGCCCGAGCTAAATATTTACGAGAATATATATAGGATCCTGCGGATGCGGGATGGCATTTGACAAAACTTGAATTAATTTATATATTTCACCTTTCATAAGAAATTAACCGAATTTCTCCATTGTAACGGGAGGAAATGAGATCATGGGAATCACGAGAGGAAAAGAGGCGGATGCCGATTTGCGGCTCAAGTATCCGAAAGTACTTGAAACCAGTCTGATAATCACAATCGCTCTCTTTATCATAGCTTTCCGGTTTCTGCCCGTCTGGGACGGACCCGCCGTAATCGCGACGTCCGACCAGGAGGTCGTCGATATCGAGGATATCGACATCACTCGTCAGGAGGAGCGCCCTCCGCCGCCCCCCAGACCGCCCATACCGATCGAATCACCGAGCGACGACGTGCTCGATGATCTCGACATCAGTTGGAGCGAACTCGATCTCTATGAAGACGTACCACCGCCCCCTCCTCCGAAACAGGAGGAAGAAGAGGAGCAGTTCTTCCTCGCGGTGGAAGATATGCCGGAGATTGTCGGCGGTATCGAATCGATCCAGCGGCGCGTGAAGTATCCGGAGCTTGCCAAACGTGCGGGTGTCGAAGGTACGGTCTATGTCTATGCGTTCATCGATGTGCAGGGAAACGTTGTGCGAACCGAAATTGCGAGCGATCCGGGTGCGGGATTGGGCGATGAAGCTGCCCGGGCGGTCGGAGAAGCGAAGTTTCGTCCGGGACGACAGCGCGGACAACCTGTACCTGTTCGCGTCTCCATCCCCGTGCATTTTAGACTTCAGCGGTAGTATGAATTATTCTGAAACGGAACCCCTTACCGCCGGGGCGGTAAGGGGTTTTTTTATATTATGAATATTGACCCCGGAAAATCAGATTGACTACTCATCTTTTGATCGCACCGCAGTATGGAAATTGAGTTGTTGCTGCTCTTGCTCCTATCGCTGTTACTCAGCGCACTCTTCTCCGCTTCCGAAATAGCGTTCATTGTGGCGAACAGATTAAAAATAGAGGTCCGCGCGCGCAAAAAGGTCGGGGGAGCGGAAACTGCCCTTCGATTCATTAAAAACCCTGAATCCTTTTTTTCAACTGTACTCGTCGGAAATAATATCGCGAACGTTGCCTACTCGTCGATCGCGACTGCGCTGTTCGGTACGCTTTTCGGATGGAGCGAATATACGATCCTTGCCGTAGTATCCTGTTCCGTGTTATTGGCGGGGGAGATCCTTCCGAAAGCCATCGTGCGGGAAATAGCCGATTTCGTGATTATCGGCGCTGCGCTTTTCATCAGGTTGACCCGGATTATGCTCTACCCGTTCGTACGTTTTTCCGAGATAAGCTCACGGTTCGTGCTGTCGCTCTTTAAACTGCAGACCACACACATCAGCCGGTTGATCACACGGAGCGATATCGACAGTGCAGTGCGGGAGAGCCGGCGAACGGGCAGCGTCGGACGGGAGGGCGGCGCGCTCATCACCAAGGCGATTGCGCTTGCAGAGCAGCACGTGAGCGAGGTGATGATACCGAGGACCGAAATTCTTGCCGTCGACCAGTCGGCAACGATACAGCAGGTAATCCGGACCTTCAGGCGGAGCGGCTATTCGCGTCTCCCCGTATACAAAGATACGCTCGATCAGATCGTAGGCGTAGTATTCGCCCACGATCTTTTCCAGAAACCGAGAAGCCTGAAAGCGATCATGCGCGACGTGCTCTTCGTTCCGGAAACGAAGCGGAGCGTCGATCTTCTGCGCGAATTCCGTCGGCAGGGACTGACGATAGCCGTCTGCGTCGACGAGTACGGCGGGACTGCAGGTATGGTCACCACGGAGGATCTCATCGAGGAACTCGTCGGTGAAATTCACGATGAATACGATGTCGAAGAGATCGTTTGTAAGAAATTGGACGAACGGACATTTCTGCTGAGCGGCAGGGTGGAGGTAGACCGGCTTGTCGAAAGCTTTGAGTTGGACATACCGTACGGCGACTATGAGACGATCGCCGGTTTTGTGCTGTATTCGACCGGCAGCTTCCCGAAAGAAGGCGAGGTGATCGAGACGGATAGGTTTCGGATTACCGTAGAGGAAGCAACCCGAAACCGGATTCTGCTCGTCCGGCTAGAGGTATTGCCTGAATCGGCGAATGAAACCGTAATTAATCACTGAACTTGCATTATGTCCTACAACCTGCTATATTTGGAACTAGTTGACGGCTATTTTTTGCGAATGTTTTTATTTTTATGATTCTTTTTAATTTTTATACATAATTGCCGGAACAAGAATGCCTCGGAAAGGCACCCAACGCACAAGCGATATTCCCCCTGATCTGTCGACTCTCCCTGTACCGCTGCTTATCTGCAATACCCGAACTGTACGATACGCAAACCCCGCCGCACTCAAGCTTTTCGATTCTGCAAAAACCTCATTCCCCCGCCCGATCGGCGAAATGCTTGGAGAGGATATTCTCGCGGAATTGAGAACGTTGCTCAGGAACAGTGCAAGGGGGAAGAAGACGGTTCGGCTCGGATCGAAACTCCTCTCCGTTTTGGTCCGCAAGCATAAGAACGACGAGCGATATTCGGAACTATATTTTTCCGAAGTAGCGGCGCAGGATATGAACGAAGCCGGAGCAGCCTCCCGGAACGATCTATTCAGTAGCATCGTGGAGAATTCGGAAGAGGGGATCAGCATTGTCCGGGACGAGAATTTTCTCTTCGTGAATAAAAAATTTCTGGAGTTGTTCGGCTATACCCGGCCCGATGAGTTGATCGGCAAATCGATTACGACCGTGATCGCAGATTCGGATCGAAAGCGCGTGCAATCCATCAGCAAGAGGAGGCAACGGGGAAGAAGCGCTCCGTATCGTTACGGATTTGTCGGGCGGAGAAAGGACGGCGTCGGAGTCGAAATCGAAGTCGTGGTCTCGAGGATTAGATACGATGGCCGCAGGGCAAATCTCGGATTTCACCGCGATGTCACCGAACAAAACCGGCTGGAGTACCGGCTGCTTGAATCGGAAGCATTTCATAAGAACGTTTTCTCCAGTATCCATCAGGGCGTCGTGGTATTCGACAGAAAGCTCCGTTGTATCGATTGGAATGCGCAGATGCAGTATTTCACGGGGATCGACGCTGAGGATGCAGTCGGTAAGGAAGCGAATGTGCTCTTCAAACCTATCTACGACATCAACATCCTCGATAAGCTGAACGGGGTGCTCAAAGGCGCGAAAGCATCGTACGGCTATCTACCCTACCATCAGGCGGTCTCGAAGGAGATCCGCTATGCATGGCTCCACCTTTCACCCCTTATGGATAGAAGCGGCGATGTTGACGGGGTGGTCGGGGTGTTGTCGGACCTGACCCAACAGAAATACATGCAGGATGAGGTCAAGGAATCGGAAACTCTATTTCGCAACGTCCTCGAAGCAATGGGGGATGCATTGGTGTTAACCGATCTCCAGGGGAAGGTTGTCCGGGTGAATAAGGAATTCGAACGCATTTCCGGATACACGGAGGATGAAGCCGTGGGTCAGACGATTCCGTATTCATGGTTCTACGAAGAGGATACTGCCAGATTCGTACTCTGGGTCTCGGAACTGCGGGAGAGAAATTATTTGCGCGATTTCGATATCCGGTGGAAGCGAAAGGACGAACGGATCACACCCGTCAGTCTGAACACAACCTTATTGCGGAATAAATCCGGCGAACCCGTCGCCATGCTCAATATCGCACGGGATATTACCGAGCGGAAAAAACTTGAAACGGAAATTTACGACAGAACCAGTCAGATAGAGCTGATAAACAGGATCATCGGTAAAGGGAACGAGTCGATAGATATATACGACCTCCTCACGGAAACCGATCGCGAGCTGAGACGGGTAGTACGCTTCGATCTGTTCGGCGTCATATTGCTGAAAGACCGGATGCAGTTTGAGGAATTCAGATTCAGAACTCCGGAAGGAGACCCCGATGCCGGACGCGAACGGATCGTATCGGAAACGACGCTACTCGGCGTGGATTTCGGGCGGTGGAAGCAGATCGTAGCCATTGATGATTCACTCTCTGCGAGCAAGGCTTATTCGGAGCGCCCCGTATTCAAGGCCGGCTATCGGTCCCTGCTCGCAATTCCTATGTATTCGAAGAAGAACCTGCTCGGTGTCCTGTACATAGCCCGGCGTTCGCCGAGCGAAAGGATCGACGGAGAGATCGAACGGCTGCAACCGATCTGTGAGCAGATAGGGCTCATCGTCGACAAATTTAATCTCTTTACCAAGGTAAGCGACGATGCGCAGTATATACATAATCTCCTCAATTCCATTGATTCCATCGTCTTCACGGTCGATAGCGAACTCCGGGTAACGGAATCGAATACGACCGCCGATCTCTTTCCGTTCTCCAAGCCGCGGAGCTTCACCAGCAGGGACAAAACTCTCGTCGGAAAGTCGCTCTATAAAGTCATAGCGAAAGCGCCGTACAGAACCGGGATCGAACAGGTAGTCGATGCGCTTTTCTCCGAACAGATTTCGATATACACGACGGAGTTCAGCCACCGCCTGGGTGGAGAGGTTAAAAGCTACCATTTACGGATCACTCCGCTCAAGATTGAAGGGAGAATCGTCGGTCTGGTCTTCAACCATACCGATATAACGAATCTCAAGCGTACCGAGGAGGAATTGAAGCGGCGGAACAGGGATCTCATCGAGGTGAACGAGCTTTCAGCCATGATAGCTAAGTCTCTCTCGGTTCAGGAGGTTTATTCAATAACCCTCAACAAGATACTCAGACTCTTCGACGCGCATAACGTCGTCGTCTATCTCGTCGGCGAGAACCATGTGGAATTGTCGGGCTACGCAGGGCGCATTTCGAGCAGCGATGCGGCGGGCGTCGGGAAGATCCCCTTGTCGCGAAGTCTGACCGGGGAGCTGGTGAAGCGGGGCGATGCGGTTCTGATCACATCCGATCTCTACAACGATCCGAGAACCGCCGAGATCTGGAAGCCGCTGATAAAGAGATATAATTTACAGGCGACGGTATCCGTCCCGCTCATGGTTCATAAGAAAGTGCTCGGCTCGCTCAACCTCAACTTCGGCCATCCCCGTGAGCTGACCGCCCAGGAGCTGCAGCTCCTCCTGCTCATCAGCAACCAGTTGAGCGCCGCTATTGATAATATCCGGCTGTATGAAAATCTGAATGCCCGTGTGAGCGACCTGACTGTCCTTGCATCTCTCGGTAATATTTATGCATCGTCGCTCGATATTCAGAAGATCGCAAACAACGTCATCGATAAGCTGAAAAAGTTAAGGAATCCAGATGTCCTCTCGCTCCTGTTGTTCGATCAGTCGAGCAACACGTTCACGTTGGCTGCCGCGCTGGGAATTCCGGAATCCTCTCTCCATCTTATGTACCGAATCGACGATCCTGCATTGCTCACGCATGTGAGGGCGAACAAGGAAATAATCATCGATGAACCGGCGGTCACACAGCCTGAGATACACCGGCTATTTCTTCGTCCCGATCAGCGGTCGATGGGAATATTTCCGCTCCAGATCGAAGGTACGCTGTTCGGTATCCTTTCGGTCGGCTATATATCGCAGAGGTCCTTTCTCCCCGAGGATATCGTTCTCTACCGCAACATCGCAAACCAGCTTTCGATGTCGATACAGAGCGGTCAGCTATATCGGCAGATACAGGATTCTGAGGAAAAATACAGGCTCCTCGTGGAGTCGGCTCAGGATATGGTGCTCTCCATGGATATGCAGGGCATCTTCCGATACGTGAGTCCGAGCTCTGTTACGCTGACGGGCTACACCCCGCAGGAAATCGAAAATCAGCGCCTCAGCAGGCTGTCTATTCATCCGGATGATTATGATAAGATCAACCGTCTAATGCGATTGGCCGTCAACCGTAAAATCTCACCTGAACCGGAGAAGGCCCTTGAATTCCGGATCCGGACCAAGTCGGGATCGTATCGCTGGGTATCGACATCCTGGACGCTCGCACATGATGCGCACGGCGAAATTGCGGGAATTCAATGCATCCTGAGAGACGTTCATGCCCGGCGCCTCGCAGAGGATGAGCGGAATCAGCAAATGAAGCGGCTCAGAGTTCTGTATGAGCTCGCCCACTCGCTTGCTGCAACGCTCGACCAGCGCGAGATATTAAGTTTCGTATCGGGAGGCGTCCGCAAGATCATACCGTTTGATAACTTCTCTATCTACCTGCACGACTCGGAGAATCCAAAACAGCTCTCCAGGATACTGCATCTGCGGCGGGTGGAGCGTCGCATCGTCGAGGATCACCCGGCACTCATGCAGCTCGATGAAGCGGAGTTCGAGCTCGAGCGGAACGTGCTTGTGGAACGCCGGCTGCTCGACCGGAGGGGAAGCGCCGGCCGCCCCTGTAAATCGGTTGCGCCGATGATTACGAAAGAAAGGGTACTCGGCTTGATCGTTGTCGAGGACTCCCATACGGCAAGTCATACCGATATCCAGAAGGATCTGCTCCAGACCATCGCACATCTGACCGGTATCGCGGTGGAAAAGGCAATTCTATACGAAGAAACCGTCGAAAAATCGACCGAGATTCAGCGCCGGAACAGGGAACTCGACGATTTTACTTATGTAGTCTCGCATGATTTAAAGGAACCGCTGATCAGCATCGAAGGGTATTCAAAAATTCTCACGTCGGATTACCGCGACGAAATGAGGGAGGAGGGTTTTGAACTGCTGCAGACGATCACCCTCTCCTGCAACAGGATGAAAAATCTGATCAACGAACTGTTGACGCTTTCGCGGGTTGGAAGGCTGACTGAGAATATGGCTCCCGTTGCGCTTCGCGACGTCATCGCAGAAGTTCTCGAAGATCTGGAGTTCAGCCTCCGTTCCCGGCGCGGCAGAGTGGTCATCGAAAAAGAGCTTCCGGTTGTAAAGGGGAACCGCGTCCATCTCCAGGTGCTGTTCAGAAATCTCATCTCCAACGGTATAAAATTCAACAATTCGGAACATCCCGTCGTCCGCATTCGCTGGGAGGATAATCCGGACGCACTCGTCTTCAGCATTTCAGATAACGGGATCGGCATTCCAGCAGAGTATTTTGACAAAATCTTTATTATATTCCAAAGACTCAGGCATGACAAGCAGTACGAAGGAACGGGAGCAGGCCTCACGATCGTTAAGAAAATCGTCGAAACGCACGGCGGTACCATATGGCTGGACTCCGAACCGGGCAACGGCACGACGTTCCATTTTACTTTACCGAAATCGGAATAATCCCGGAATATGAACGACACGAAAGACCTAAATATAATTCTCATCGACGATAACCTCGATCACGTGAAAATAATCATCTGGGCGCTCGAGCAGGCCGAGGTGCGGACGAAGGTTACGGTTATCGACGACGGTGAGAAGGCGCTGGAATATCTGCTCTCCAACGGTACACCGGCCGGTGCCAGGCGTCCGCCCGATCTCGTTCTGCTTGATATTAACATGCCGAAAGTGAACGGGCTTGATGTCCTTCAAAAAATTAAAAATGACAGAGAGCTCCGGCGAATCCCGGTCGTTGTTCTGAGCAGTTCGGAACGACAGGAGGATATAGATAAGGCATATGTGCTCGGCGCAAACACATTTATCAGCAAAGCAGCGGTATTCAATGAGATCGCACGGGCAATGAATACCTTGTGCAATTACTGGTCACAGGTTGCAGAATTACCACCCCGCACATACTGAGGATCAATGGAAAAGAGGGAAATAAATGTTCTGATTATCGAAGATAATCAGAACTTTGCGAAACTCGTTCAGATCTATCTGAAAAGATTCGATGGAGCGAAATTTCAGATCGTATGGAAAGATAACGGCGAAGAGGGACTCGCCGAGCTTCAGAAAAATCCGGCCATCGATATCATACTGATGGATTACTTTCTCCCCGGAAGAAACGGTCTCGATACCACGCTCGCGATCCGCTCCGCCGGGTACAATACTCCGGTCATATTCCTGACTGTGAACAAGGACTTCGACCTCGCGCTCGAAGTGATGAAGGCGGGCGTCGCGGATTACATCGTCAAGGAAGAAATATCGACGCCGGTTTTCCCAAAAATACTTCTCGGCGTAATCGAAAGAAAAGAGCTGAAGGATAAATATGAAGAACTGGAGATAAGCCGCAACCGTCTGGAAGCGCTGCAGAAAATCGCCACCGAGGTCACCGGTGATCTTGAACCCCGCCTCGTCAAGATGGATGAAATTGCCAGATTGCTCAGAGAAAACTATAAACGGGAACAGGCGCTCAATTATCTTAATATCATCAACGAAAGCGTCCAGCGGATTCAATCCAAAGTTGTAAAACTGAAAGAGTTGAAAGACGACAAGACCGTTACTTATGTCAAAGATCTTAAAATGATCGACCTCTCCTGAATGTTATGACCTTCAAGCTCGCCGCTGCACAGATCGACTCCCGCGTAGGGGATGCCCACTTCAATCTTGAAAAACACCTCGAATATGCGCTTCGCGCCAAAGCCGATCGGGCGAAGGTTCTGGTCTTCCCCGAACTGAGCATCACGGGATATACATTGCGGGATCTGACGCCGGATCTATCGATACAGAATTTCCTCGGAATCCGGCCGGTCAAGGAATTGCTCAAACTCAGCAGGGAAATAAGCATTATCGCAGGCGGCGTGGAGAAAACCTTCGACCACCGATATCATAATGCCGCCTTCCTTTTCGACGGCGGGGAACTGAAAACTATCCACCGGAAGATCTATCTGCCGACATACGGCATGTTCGAGGAACGAAGATACTTCCTTCCCGGGACCGGTATTGCTGCTGCTGAGCTGGCTTCCGGACGGATCGGTTGTCTGATCTGCGAGGATGTCTGGCACCCGTCGCTTGTGTACCTGATGGCTCAGGACAGAGCTTCGGTGCTGATCGGTATGGCCGCCAGTCCGACACGTCTCGGAGGAGACAGCGGAGGCAAGCTGACCGTTGCGGAGGTAAATCATGAACATCATAGAACTTACGCCCGGCTTTTCTCCACCTATTTTGTCTTTGTCAATCGTGTCGGATTTGAAGACGGGATAGGATTCTGGGGGGGATCGACAATTTTTTCACCCGCCGGCACTCAGCTCGCGGCGGCTCCCTATTTTGAAGAATCACTCATAATGGCTGAGATTGATGAAGGCGAAGTGGGAAAATCGCGGCGTGAATCGCGCCATGCCCTCGATGAAGATCCATTCTTTATGCTCAGACAACTGCAAAGGATCGTTTCCGGTGCTGAATATGTTGATAAAATAACGAAAATTTAATATTTTTAAAATTCAGTGGTTAACAGCAGCGAATCAAACCACCACCGGACCGCACCGATTGTCACCGATCCGTGATCGATATTCCCCGGCCTAGACAGATATCTATTCCGGATTCGTCCCCGGAAGGCGATTTGTGAAATATCCGGACTAATCCGATTCCGGATATTTTCAATTTTATTATGTAGGGGGTACAATTTCTTATCGTGAGACATACAACGTGAGGCGAAAGATATGAACGGTGTAAAGACTGTCTTCCTGATGACCCTTATCATGGTGTTGTTCCTGCTCGTCGGCGAGGCATTAGGAGGACAGACAGGGCTTATTCTGGCGTTCGTTATATCGCTCGGTATGAATTTCTTTGCTTACTGGTTTAGCGATAAACTGATCCTGAAAGCATACCGTGCCCGTGAGGTCACACGCCAGCAGGCGCCGAAGCTGGTGGGAATAGTGGAAAAGCTGGTTCGGAATTCGGATCTTCCGATGCCGAAGGTTTACATAATCCCGTCGGCAACGCCGAACGCATTCGCTACGGGACGGAATCCCGCCAATGCCGCGGTCGCCGTCACCGAGGGAATCGTCCGGTTGTTGAACGACGACGAACTTGAAGGCGTCATTGCCCATGAGCTTGCTCATATCCGGAATCGCGACATCCTGCTCAGCACGATCGTTGCGACGATGGTGGGGACCATAACGGTTCTCGCGCGGATGGCAGGTTATGCGATGTTCTTCTTCGGAGGGCGCGACGGCAGAGAGGGCGGCTCTCTTATAACGCAGCTCCTTCTGATTATTCTCGCTCCGATCGCGGCGATCGTCATACAGCTTGCCATTTCAAGAGCGAGGGAATACATGGCCGACGCCGGAGGCGCCGGAATATGCGGAAAACCTCGTTCGCTTGCCGGAGCTTTGAAGAAACTGGAAAGCGGAGTTGTACGCTCGCCGATGGAAGAGGCGAATCCATCGACTGCGCACATGTTCATCGTCTATCCGTTTGCCGGAGGGGGAATTTTGAAATTGTTTTCGACGCATCCACCGATCGCGGAGCGGATTAGACGGCTCGAATCGATATCCCAGGCCCGATCGTAACGATTGATCATTGTGAAGAGATTCCTCATACTCGCCGCTTGTCTTGCTCTCAGTACGGTTCAATCGTTCCCGCAAAACACACCTGAGTACAGGACGAATGCCGAGCTCTTTGAGGAGCTGTTGAGCCGGGTCTCCCGGACGTTATTCGAGACATTAGCTTCCGATCATCCGGTTGCGGTGAACGTGCATTATCCGCAGTACGATTGGTTCGTCAAGCACCGTGTCGTGGAGATTCTCCAGGGTGCGGGATACACGGTTTCGGCGGGGAGCGGGAACACAGAAGACCTACAGATCGTCGATATAGGAGTCGAATCTCTCGTTATCGAGTACGGGAAGCAGTACGGTGGAACGTTCTTCGGCACCCTGATGGTGGAAAGACGGGCGATCGCGGCCTTCTCGATAGCTCTGATGATTGACGGCACCGAGGAAATTTACCGGAGCGATCTCAGCGTACAGGAGGATATACCGGTCGGTCAGATCGATAGCGTCGAGAACCCCTCCCTTCCGTTTACGATGAGTACACGGCCGTCGGGATCGCTGCTCGATCGCGTCCTGGGGCCTGTCGTTATTATATCGGTGACGGCTGCGATCATCTACCTGTTCTTCTCGGTTCGGAGCTGAGTAGATTGAACGACACCGGCGGACCGTCGAAGATGAATCAATAAACTTTGTTTTGTTATACTGCCGAATACAGAGAGGACAATACGAATTATGCGCGATGTTCATGTGACCGCACGTTGGTGTATTCCGATTATCATCCTGCTGCTCGTCGCGGGTTGTGCAAAACGAGATGTGACGGTCCAGCTCTCCGCCGAGGACCGGTTTCAGAGAGGGATGCGCTTCTTTGAGGAAGAGGATTATATCAAGGCAATCGATGAGTTCAGGATCGTCACCATGCAGTTCGGCGGTTCCGAATACGCCGACGATGCACAGTTTCATCTCGGCGAATCTTATTTCCGTCGCCGGGAGTATATTCTTGCGGCCAGTGAATATCAGACGCTGGTGAATACCATGACCGGAAGCGAATGGATCCCCGCCGCGCAGTTCCAGTTATCGATGTCGTACGTCAATCTCTCGCCCGAATATTATCTCGATCAGGATTATACGATCAATGCGATCGATGAGCTTCAGACATTTGTGGAGTTTTTCCCGACGCATGAGAAAGTCCCCGAAGCGGAACGCATGATACGGGAACTCACCGAAAAACTCGCGAAGAAAGAATACGAAAACGCACGATTGTATATGCGCCTCGAGTACTATCGCGCCGCGACGCGTTATTTCGATATCGTCATGGAACGGTATCATGATACACCGTTTGCGGAGCTTTCGCATATCGGAAAAGTCGAAGCGCTTATCCAGCGGGGAAGGTATGAAGAAGCGGATGAAGCAGTCCGGCAATTTCTCCGCCAATATCCCGATAGTCCGCACCGAGGCCGTGCCGAAAATTTTCAGCGGCGCATCGCATCGGAACTTCGGAGCCTCCAATCTACTGCGGGTGGGTCACAGGCTGGTGAAGAATCCATTCCGGAAGAGCGTTCATAATCTATGACCGCATCAGATACCCGCAGCAATCCGGCCGCCGGAACGGCCCGGCCGGTCAAGACCTCCCAGGTCGAAATGACCCAGATCGTTCTTCCCAACGATACCAATACGCTCGGCAACATGCGCGGCGGGAGTCTCATGCACTGGATAGATATTGCAGCGGCGATCGCCGGTGCCAGACATTCGAATAAAGTGGTCGTTACGGCTTCGGTCGATGAGTTGAATTTTCTCCATCCGATCAGGATCGGTGAGATCGTCATCCTGAAGGCTTCGGTCAACAGGGTTTTTTCGACTTCGATGGAGATCGGCGTGAAAGTATTCTCCCAGACGATCAAGACCGGAGCCCTCGAACACGCCAACAGCGCCTATCTGACCTTCGTTGCGCTCGACGACGATGGTAACCCGGTGCGCGTGCCACAGGTAGCCCCCGAAGATGAAGATGAGTTGCGGCGCTACCGGGAAGCACAGGAGAGGCGGGAGCGCCGGCTGAAGCACCGGAAACATCGTACATAACGGGTCGGATATAACTATCGCGCAGTTTACCTTCCCTTCGCGTCTTCGAATACTGCTGATCGTTCTGACGATGAACACCGGGTTCGTCACCTCCGGTATCGCAGCAGTCGTTTCGAAAATCCCGTTCGGCCCTCTTGAGACCGTACCTCTTCCGGCATCTCCGGCGATTTCAGATTCGGTACCGTGACGATAGGAAGCAAGCAGGATCCTCCCGTATTCTCGCTGTTTGAACAATACGGGAGAGATGAATATATCGAACGGAGCGTCGAGCCGCTTCAGGAAGAGAGAATGTTTGCTTTTGAAGCACTTGAATTAGGCGGCGGCCGGAATATCGATCTGACCTATCTTTCCCGGCAATCGCCTCAATCGCCGGTATCCATCGCCGTTGCATTCGGAGATCCTCAATATGTATTCAGAAAATACGAATCATCGATTCCGGTAGGAGATATGAACCCGGAGAGGGCATTCTTAGCGGGATCCCGCTCTACACCCGGACAGACGCCCGACCTGATCGGATACTATGAATCGAGGGAACGCGGAGGAAAACTCTTCAGGATCGCCGCAACGTACGAGGGGAAGATTTCACTCGTGACCGAGAGCATCCATCCGCTCAACATTCGATCCGCGAACGACATAAAGTTTATCAATTTTTCCCATAATAAATATCCGGATGTCGTATATTATAATACGCTCGGCAGTTCGATCGAACTTTTGAGGAGCGATTCAACCGGGAAATGGAGCGAACCGGAGCCGATAGCGACCGGTAAAGCAATAACGGCTTTTATTATGCTCCGGGGATGGACCGGGAATCCCGTGCTTGCTTCTACCGGAAAGGATGAATCATTTATTATACTCAAAAAAATATTTTCCTCGCCGGAATGACGGTGCGTGCATTCGCGGTGATATTCCTATGCGTCTCGCTCTTGCCGGCACAGCAGCACGCCCGGGATTCCGATACGTATTCCCCTTCCTTCCGGTCCCTTATCGATGGCGGAGGGCTCCTCGGTACGGAAGACGATGCGCGGAAGTGCGGATTTTCGTTGATGGCTGAGATCATTTCACACTGGAACGGACTCACGGAGTTGCAGCGCGCCCACATAAGTGCGGAGCTTCGTGCTCCCGTGATGCAATCGAGTACCATAAGTCCCGCCGGCTACTTCCGGATTCATTACGATATATTAGGTACTCACGCGGTTGATCCGACCGATCTCGGCGGCAACGGTATTCCAGACTATATCGACTCGGTAGGCGCCATATTCGACTATGTCTGGGAATTCGAGATAAATGTTCTCGGCTACGATCCTCCGGGTACGACGGTGATGGCCGGCAAGACCGTTCAGACTGAACCATATAATGTCTATGTGCGAAATCTCGGTACACAATATTACGGTTATACCGCCTGGAATCAATCCGATAATACCGACCGGGGAACGGCCGCGCCAACTTACAATACCTATATAGTAATCAATACATCGTATAGCGGTTTTTATACAAGCGGTCTTGATGCGGTGCGGGTAACAGCAGCGCATGAATTTCACCATGCGATACAATTGGCGACATACGGATTCTGGCCGTCCGAAGTATTCTTCTACGAGATCACTTCTACCTGGCTCGAAGACGTAGTCTATCCTGGAGTAAACGATTATTATCAATATTTGCCGTCCGTATATGCCGCGAATGTTCATACATCGCCGTTTTACGATAACTCGATCCGAATGTACGGCCGTGCGCTCTGGGGCCAAATGATGCAGCTCCGTTATGGGAGCGATATTATGAAGCGAAAATGGGAGTTGATCCGGCGAATGTCGCCGCTCGAAGCAATCCGGGCGGCGCTCGGCGAACGGGGAGCGTCTTTTGGGCAGGAACTGGCTGAATTCTATCTGTGGCTCTTTCATTCAGGTAATCGGTCGAAGGAGGATCGATATTTTCCGAAGAGCGCCGAATATCCGACGCTGCAGGAGAAATCTCCCACGATAGTACTCGACGGCGAGACGATTATATCCGGGAGCGGGATCAGGCCGCAAACGATCCATTTTCATTCGATGGTAACCGCTTCGCTGGACACCGTTTATCTCATGATAACGAATTTAAACCCGTCGAAGAATTCCAACGATCAATCGTTCTCGGTGACCGTCACGGAGGATGCTGCGAGCGTAGGCGCCGGACTCACGTATCGCCTCGCGGCAGATACATTGTCGTATTGGAGGCTGCAGACGTTCGCCGGCAGCGAAACCGTCGCGATGCCGGGCGTCATCCTTTATCCTAATCCGTTCGTTATATCCCGGTCACCATCATTGGCGTTCGTCGTGGAACAGAGCGTCGAACCCGTCGAGCTTTACATCTATACCGCGTCGATGCGGCTCGTCGGCAGGGAGTTCTATACTCCCGTGGAACTTTCCGGCAGGATGGTGATCCGCTGGGACGGCAGAGACCGCGACGGATTGTACGTCGCAAGCGGGATCTACATCTACGTCCTGAAAATAGGGGACGAGCTGACGCAAGGAAAATTTACCGTCATCAGAAACTGAACTCTCAGAAACGAGGAAAAAAGCTTGTATCGTCGATGTAGCATACGTATTGAGGCGGCACACAGTAGCGGCGGCGGGATATGGTGAAGGTCAAACTCGGTCTGCACGCCGTCAGGAAAGAATTTTCCCGAAGAATTATCTTCGACAACCTGACCCTCAGTCTGACCAACGGCGACTCGATCGCCATAACCGGAAAGAACGGATCGGGTAAATCGACGCTCGTGAAGATCGTCGCGGGGATCGTATCGCCGACACGCGGGTCGCTCGCGATCGAGGTGAACGATACCGTATTGAAACGGGAGACGTATCACAATCACATCGGTTTCGTGGCTCCGTATCTGAATCTCTACGACGAGTTCAGCGCCGAAGAGAATCTTCGCCACGCTGAACGCATCAGGGGTATTCGCCTGCCGGCGGGCTACCGGGACGAACTGCTGAAACGGGTCTCACTCTACCACCGGCGCAGCGATCCCGTCCGGACCTACTCGAGCGGTATGAAGCAGCGTCTCAAATATGCATTTGCACTGCTGCACAAACCGTCCGTGCTGATATTCGATGAACCCCGGGCGAATCTCGACCGCGAGGGAATAGAAACAATTTATTCGGTCATGCAGGAGCATAAGGCGAACGGCGGCCTGCTCATGCTTGCGACGAACGATCCCGAAGATATACCCTACGCGGCGACAACCATGAATCTCGACGACCGGCGCACCGGAACAGCCGCCGGCCGGAACGAATCGATGCCGGAATGATGCTCAGTCAAACAGCGGCGCTTTTTATTAAGGATCTCCAGTCGGAACTTCGGACGCGGTATGCCATAAACGCGCTCGTCATGTTCGTCGTGACGACGCTCTCGATCATTCTGTTTTCGATCGGCGGGGAACGAGTATCTCCGGACGTTCTCGCCGGCATGCTGTGGGTCGTGATATTCTTTTCCGCGATGTCCGGACTATCCCGGTCGTTCGTGAGCGAGGAGGAGAGAGGCACAAGCATGACGCTTCAGCTTATCGCACGGCCCTCGGTGGTCTATTTCGGGAAGCTGCTTTTCAATATCGTGCTGATATTTTCGATAAATACGCTGGTCGTGATTCTGTACCTCATATTCATTCCGCTCTTCAAGGTTCAGACGACGAGCATATTTCTCACTACGCTGATACTCGGGAGCGCGGGACTCGCATGCGCATCCACGATCATCGCTGCCATCATAGCCAAGGCGAATTCGAAGGGAACGCTGTATCCCGTATTATCGTTTCCGATATTATTGCCGCTGCTCATGACCGTGATGAATGCGACGAAACTCTCTCTGGACGGCGCTCCGTTCTCGGAAGCGTTAAGTGAATTCAGAGTACTGGTATCCTACACGGTCGTTCTCGTTGCGGTCTCATGGGTACTTTTTGACTATGTCTGGAAAGACTGAGCTGGCATGTCGAACCTGAAAAGCGAGGGCGGGATAATGACTGAGATGCATGATTCGCCGAGATCCCTGATTCGAACAGAAACTAAAGCCTCAGAAATAGTAACGGCGATAGTTCATATTGCGTACAATTGACGCCGTACAGGGCATATGACGGCAGAGGAACTGTACATGAGCCCCCAGTTCCGGATTTGCCTAATAGATTGAGTTTTCTTATTTTTACACATCGTTACCGGGTTTCTTCCGAAAAATAAGATTTCTGGCAAACGCCACAGTCAGAACTTGATAAATTGACGAAATTTTCAACACCTCTTTGGCACGTAATTTGTCATCATAGTAGAAAAATTCTACACCTATGAACTGGAAAATATTCCTCGGTGCCTGGTTGAGCTTGGTGATAATCGTCGGATTTGCCTTCCCGATCGTTCATTCTCCACAATCATGGTTTGAATTCCCCAATATCCCCGGCCTCGAGGATAAAGCGCGCATTATCTTTTTTCACGTCCCGACAGCCTGGATCTCCGTTGTCGCATTTATGATGGCGATGATCAGCGGAATTAACTATCTTCGTACGAGAGATCTCGAATACGATATCAAATCCGCCTCGGCGGCTGGTCTTGGACTCATTTTCTGCGTGCTCGCAACCGTCACGGGAGCGATATGGGCTAAATTTAATTGGGGAGAATACTGGAACTGGGATCCCCGTCAAACGAGTATATTCGTCCTGATGCTGATCTACGGTGCATACTTTGCGCTCAGGTCGGCGATAGATACCGAAGAGAAGCGGGCGAGTCTTTCCGCCGTGTACGCAACGGTTGCATTCGTCACCGTACCTTTCCTGGTTTTCATCCTTCCCCGTATGATGACCGGATTGCATCCCGGTTCAGCGAGCGACGGGGGGAAGGGTCCCGTCGTCGATTTTAGTATGGATACAACGATGTACATTGTTTTCATCTCCTCGCTTCTCGGATTTACACTGTTGTATCTCTGGATGTATCAGTTACGGGTACGTCTTGGTAAACTCGAACTTCACCATGAAACGGCTAAGGCATTCGAATAGGAGACATGATTGGAAACATTGTACGATTTTCTCGACAAGCACGATCTCTATATCGTCCTGTTCATCGTGCTTGTGATCTGGGCAGCCATCTATATCTATCTGTTCCGGCTTGATAAGAAAATTAAAAAATTGGAAGAGTCAACGATTAACAGAAAACAAACGGGGCAATAAAGGAGCGAGCGCACATGAATTTAAAAGTAATTACCGCAAGCATCATCGTCGTAGTTTTCATTATATTCGGAACTTACTCGTTTCTCGAAAGCAATGTCGAATATACTGATTTCACGACTGCTCTCGAGACCGGACGTACCGTCCAGGTTGAAGGCATCTGGGTAGAGGAAAAGGGGGCCGAATATGATGCGAACCGAAATGAATTCGTATTCTATATGGTAGACAGGAACGGACAGGAAATGCGCGTAGTTCTTGAGGGAGCAAGACCGAATAACTTCGAAATTGCGACGAGCGTCGTCGCCCGGGGACGATTCGTCTCCGATTCGGAATTCCGATCGACCAACGTGCTGACGAAATGCCCGTCGAAATACGAGGGCAAAGGAGAAGAGGTAATGGGCACGGCTGACCAGAGCGGCGGTTACTGAGGGCGGTTCATTCATTCAAGGAGGAAAAATGATCGGAAGTTATATTATTATGCTGGCGTTCGGGGGTATACTGCTATCGCTGGCGACGTATTACCTGTCATTCAGCAAAAAGGAAATCAAATACATCCGGCTCGCCCGGACGGGATACCACGTTTCCGTTGTGAGCATTATGATAGCGTCGGCGATTTTGATGTATCTCATTTTAACCCATCAGTTTCAATATACGTACGTGTGGAGCTACAGTTCGATGGAGCTTCCGACGAGTCTGCTCGCCGCGTCGTTTTGGGCGGGTCAGGAAGGCAGTTTTCTTCTCTGGGCGCTCTTCGCATCACTCGTCGGTGTATTTCTGATGCAATACTCGAGCAATAAAGGTTACGAGAGTCAGTTGATGTTCGTCTATTCGCTTATCGTAACCGCGCTCCTGATAATGCTCATCGTCAAAGATCCCTTTCTGCGGGTGTGGCAGTCGTTTCCCGGACAGGTGGATGCGGGATTCGTCCCCGCAAACGGACGCGGTTTGAATCCGCTTCTGCAGAATTACTGGATGGTGATCCATCCGCCGATTTTATTCATCGGATTCGCATCGATGGGCGTTACGTACGCTTTCGCCGTCGCTGCCCTTCTCAAGAAGGATTATACTCACTGGGTTCGTCCCGCGACTCCCTGGTTCGCTTTCGGCGTACTCGCGCTCGGGACTGGTATCATGCTCGGCGGCTACTGGGCATATGAAACGCTCGGATGGGGCGGATATTGGGCGTGGGATCCGGTGGAGAATTCATCGCTTGTCCCCTGGCTGGTTGGACTCGCAGCATTACACACGATGCTCGCCCAGCGGCGGAGCGGCGCCTTCGTCAGAACCAATCTTGCACTTGGCATATTCACCTTCGTGCTGGTGCTGTACAGTACCTTCCTGACCCGAAGCGGAGTTCTCGGAGCGACCTCGGTTCACTCATTTGTGGAACCCGGATGGATGGCATATATCCTGCTGCTCTCCTTTATCATCTTCTTTGCAGGGTCGGGGTTCGGACTCCTCTTTGCAAGAATGAGGGAAATGCCGCATGTCCCGATCGAATATAATTATATTTCGCGCGAATTCGCGCTGTTTCTCGGCTCTGCCTCTCTCGTATTCATTGCGCTCTTTACCATTGTCGGTACATCTTCGCCGATCATTACCAATCTGATCAAAGGACAGGTGAGCGCGGTCGATATTTCCTTCTATGAAAAAACGACTACTCCATTCGGAATCGCCATCGCGCTCCTTGCCGGTCTCGGCCAGATTCTCTGGTGGAAGCAATCGAAGGTGAGCTCTCTGATCCGAAGCATGCTGCCGGCAGTCATCGTCTCCACGCTCGCCACCGGCGTCATGATATTTTTCGGCATTTCATCCCTCCTCATGATCTTCCTGACCTGGGCGGCTTGGTTCGTACTTGTCATCAATCTGCAGATCGCGTTCCGGGTGGGACGGGGAAATCCGAAATTTGCCGGCGGCGCCATAGCTCATATCGGCGTCGGTTTGCTCTTACTCGGTTTTATCACGACGGCAAAATATAACCAGCAGCAAACGATTCAACTGGTACAGGGCGAACCCGTCGAAGCGCTCGGGTATACCCTTACCTATACGGGATATACGCCGGCAGGCCACGAACGATGGGCGTTCAACGTAATCGCGGAGCGGAACGGCAGGCAGATTAATCTCGCGCCGGTGATGTACCAAAGCGAATTTAATAACAGTCTGATCCGGAATCCCGATATCGTGAACCAGCTCACGTTCGATTTTTACCTCGCACCCCTCGGTCTCGATACAAAGGAAATTGAGGCGACGTTCGGCAGTACCCATTCGCTTCAACGCGGTCAGAAAAAAGAGATCGACGGATATACGGTGACCTTTACAGGGTTCGACTTCGATACGGACGCACATATGGGGATGATGGGGGCTTCAGACGAGATGAATATCGGGGTCGTTCTTACCGTCTCGAAAGAGGGCAGGACGGAACGTGTCGTTCCCCAGGTGCTTAACAGCAGTGACGGCATGGATTTCCGCCCTGCACTAACCGCCGATAGTAAACTTCGGTTCAATGTGATCTCGATCCGTCCCGACCAGTCGAATCCGGAAAATTCATCCGTGCAGATTGAGGTAACGTCGGGAGCCGCGACGCTTACCGCATCCGGTCCAGCAACGAAGCAGGACGTTCTGATTGTGGAGGCGAGCATCAAGCCCTTCATAAACCTCGTTTGGTTAGGCACAATCATCGCCATGGCGGGACTTGTCATCACTATCGCCCGCCGGACGAAGGAAGCCCGTCCGAAAGATCAGGAAACCTGGTCCTGATACCGTCAAATTCCCGGTATTTGTTTTTAAACGAGCCTCTCTCCGGAAGGAGGGAGGCTTTTTTATCGTCGCTCCGATATTGAGGACCAACCGGTTCTTATCGCACTTCCGGCTTCGCTCCGATTACCGCCGGATACTGAACCGAACTATTCACCTTTGAGGATCCATAATGCACCGACAGCAGAAAATTCTACTGACCTCGATCGTTTGGCTCTTACTCCTTATTGCATTTACGCCCGATATAACCGGCCAGCAGATCGTGCACATCGACAGCAGAACTCATGACGGGAGGAAACAGGGCTGGTCGGGGAGCGTGGCTATCCAGGCGAATTTTCTTCAGAACGACAACGATATCTTTCAATCGTTCAATTCGTTTGAGATCGCATACCGGAAAACGCCCTACACCTTGCTCTCGATGTCGAATCTGGATCTCACCCTGGTCAATAGCCGGAGCCTGGTCGGAGCGATGTACCAGCATTTGCGGTATACCAGGCTTTTATCGCATCGGTTTGCCGTCGAGGTGTTCAGCCAGGCGCAGCGCAACGAATCAATTAAGCTGGGATTCAGAGGTCTGGTAGGCGCAGGTCCCCGGGTCAGGATCGATGTCAGCGACAGCCTCGCCGTTTATGTCGGACCTCTGTATATGTACGAGTACGAGGAAGAGAGAGGGAAAACGGCCATTTACCGGACTCACCGGTTGAGCACCTATATCTCCTTCAGCGCAGCTGCATCCAGGAGCTTTACTCTGAATCTTATCGGATTTTACCAACCCAATGTTTTAAATTTTTCGGATGTGAAACTCTCCGCGGAAACCGTTCTCGAATTCAAAGTAGGGGACTCCTTCGCACTGAATATGGTTTATGGAATTACTCATAACAGCCGGCCGCCGGAAGGGATACGCGGTACACTGTCCAGTTTTAAGAACGGGATAAAGTTTGTATTTTAATGTTAACGGTTAGAGTAACGTAACGGTATATCCCGCGTCTTCGATCGCCTGTTTGATCTCTGCAGAATTCAGTTCCCCCTCGTAGAGAATTGTCACGGTTTTATTATCCTTCGATGCCGATGCCTGCTTCACGCCGTCTACGGCTTCTACAGCGTTCTTAACTGCAGACTCGCAATGTCCGCATGTCATCCCCTCAACCTGGATGGTGGTTTGATTCGCCATTTCGTATACCCCTTTCAGATTTTATTTCTGCGTTTATCATTCCGTATTTCTATACCGTGTCTGGAACCCTCATGTATAATTGTAGATCCGAATAGAATTCTTTTTGAGCGCTTGAGCCGGTTGCTGTCACCGAGACTATCCTCCGCGTCGCATTCTGAATCGTTTTAACCGCAACGAATTCGTAACGACCGAAACCGAGCTGAACGCCATTGCGAAAGCCGCGAGCATCGGGTTGAGCAATCCGAGTGCAGCGAGAGGTATTCCGACGGTATTGTAGATAAACGCCCAGAACAGATTCTGTTTAATGGTGGAAAAAGTCGCGCGGGATAACCGGATTGCATCGAGAACTCCCCGGATATCGCCCGTTATCAGCGTGATATCCGATGCCTCCAGGGCGACGTCGGTGCCGCTTCCGATCGATATACCAATGTCGGCCTGCGCGAGGGCGGGAGCGTCGTTGATCCCGTCTCCAACAACCGCGACGACGTTACCCTGCTCCTGATATTTCTTCACGATTGCCGTCTTTCCGTCGGGCAGTATACCTGCAAGATAATTTCTGACTCCCAGCTGATTTGCGATTGCCGCTACGGTTCGTTCAGTATCCCCCGAGACTATGACGACATCGAGTCCCATTTGCTGAAGGTCGGCCACCGTGCGTTCCGCCTCGGGCTTGAGGACGTCGGCGATAGCAAGCAATGCGATTACGGATCCGTCTATCGCGGCGTAGACTGCAGTCTTTGCGGAGTCCTGAAGTCGCCTCGCCTCCGCGATCAGTCTTTCGGGCACCGGTGTCGACCGCGAGGCGAGTAATGATTCGTTGCCGATGAGCACGGTATGTCCTTCGACAAGACCTTCTACCCCGAACCCGGTAAACGATCGGAAATCCGAGACCTCTGCAAGCCCGATCTCTTTCAATCGTACATACTCTGTAACCGCTTTGGCAAGCGGATGCTCCGACTTTTGTTCGACAGACCCGATATATTTCAAGAACTCATCTTCGTGCGCATCCGTTCCGGTTGTTATAAAATCGGTGACTTCCGGATTACCGATTGTCAACGTACCCGTCTTATCGAAAATAACTGTTTTCAGTGTCTTCGCCTTTTCGAGCGTTTCGGTGTTCTTGATCAGAATCCCGCTCTCCGCACCCTTCCCGGTACCCACCATAATGGCAGTCGGTGTGGCAAGGCCGAGGGCGCACGGGCAGGCGATGATCAGTACTGCGACAAAATTCAGCAGCGCGGTCGTAAACCGGAGATCGGCATCTGTCAGAAGATACCAACCTGCAAACGTCGTCACGGCAAGCGCTATGACCGCCGGTACGAAGACCGCAGCGATTTTATCCACAAGTCTCTGGATCGGCGCTTTCGATGCCTGTGCCTCCTGCACAAGTTTTACGATCTGAGCCAGCATGGTCTCTTTGCCTACCTTCAGCGCGCGAAAGGTGAAGTTCCCGTTCGTATTAATTGTGCCGCCGAATACCTCATCGGATTCAGCTTTTTCTACGGGAACCGGTTCGCCGGTTACCAGGGACTCATCGACGAACGACGATCCGTTTACGACGATGCCGTCTACGGGAATTTTGTCTCCCGGTCTGACGATAACGAGATCGTTGACGACTACTTGATCGAGAGGGACATCGATTTCTGAGTTATCCCGGAGTATACGAGCCGTTTTCGGACTTAAGCTCATAAGCTTTTGAATTGCCTGAGAAGATTTATGCTTGGCCCGCGATTCCAGCAGCCGTCCGAGGAGAATGAGCGTGATGATCACCGCTGCCGTGTCGAAGTAAACGTGAGGTACTTCATCGGCGCGGATAAAGAATTCCGGGAAAAAAGTGGCCGCCGCACTGTACATATATGCGGCCGAAGTGCCGATCGCTATAAGCGTATTCATATCCGCCGTGCCGTGCTTCAGGGTCGACCAGAATCCTGCGAAAAATCTGCTGCCTCCCCAGAAAATAACCGGTGTCGCCAGGAAGAACAGAATATAATTCCAGGTTTGATGCGGAACCGAATGAAGTAGCGGAGCGGACGGCCACATCAATCCCATTTCCACAGTGGTTATCGGAATTGTCAGAATCAGGCTAACTATGAATCTACGCTTTAAGAGCGCAAATTCTCTGTCCTTTCTCGTTGTTCGTTCTTCGTACGAATCTCCCCGGGCAAGCGTGTAGCCGGCTTTTTCGACAGCAGCCGCGATTTTTCCGTCCACGGGGATTTCTCCGGCGAATTCTATTTCCGCCTTCTCCGTCGCCAGATTGACGGTCGCCCGGGTAACTCCTTCCACCGATGCGAGCGCTTTCTCCACACGGGCAACGCAACTCGCGCAGGTCATGCCTTCTATTCCGATCGATATCCGGTTCATCCGGATCGTATAACCTGCCTTACGGACCGCCTCATCGATGTCGTCGATCGTCGTAGAATCCGGATCGAGCGTAACCGTGGCGGATTCCGTAGCGAGGTTTACCGTCGCCGAGATAACCCCGGAAACCCGGGTAAGGGCTTTTTCAACTTTCCGGACACAGCTCGCGCAGGTCATTCCCTCGATGGGTATGGTTAGCGTTGCCGGCTGAGTTTCGACTTCCATATGCGTTTTCTCCTGCATCTGCACTAAATCCTTTCACGTATCCGTGCACAGTATACAATATTTGCCGGTCGAAAACGTTACAAAGTTTATAATTTTATGTATAGAATTTTCAGCCGAGCCTGTCGATCGGAATTCTTTGCCGATCCAATTGTTGTTTGAACCTGGAGGGAGTTAACCCCGTTACCTGCTTGAATTGGCGGGACAGGTGCTGGACACTGCTGTAATTGAGCCGGTATGCGATTTCGCTGAGGGTAAGTTCTTCGTACTTGAGGAGCTCTTTAACGCGTTCGATCTTCTGGAGGATAAAATACCGCTCGATCGTCATATTCTCCACCGATGAGAAAACCGTACTCAGATAGTTGTACTCGAATCCGAGCTTCCGCGAAAGATATTTCGAAAGAACAAACTTTTTACGTTCCGGTGATCCGTTGTATATCAGTTCGATTATCGAGTGTTTGATGTTCTCTATGAGCTGCTTTTTTCGATCCTCGATGAGCTCGAAGCCGTTGCTTTCAAGGACTTTCTTAACCCGTTCCCGTGTTTCGTCGTCCGGAGGTTTGGAAAGAACTACTACGCCAAGCTCGATATGGTGAAGATTGAGTCCCAGTCCCTCCAGCTCCTCTCGAACCACCCGGATACAGCGGGGACATACCATATTTCTGATATAGAGCGTGTTATCGTGTTGCATGCGTTTTGATTCGATTCGCCGAATGAGAGCTGATTGAGTTATTCCAACCGTATTCGGAGTTCATAGAATGTGCTGGAGATGGACTAACCGCCGGTCATCTCCCGTGTTTCGATTCATTTAATGGTGCTACATCTTTTTCCTCATAGCTTCCTGAGTATCCATCGCCGTCTTAAGGCTGCGCTGGATGCGTGCGGCAAGGGTTCTTACCTTCTGTGTGCTGACGGGTTCCGCATTGAGCTCTTCACCGAGACTCGCCGAATATTTCTTGGTCTCTTCACAGATCTCGAGGAGGGAAGTCAATTCCGCGGATACATGCTGACGCTGTACGGAACTCATCTCGTTGGAAATAGATGAGAGGGTTTGTTCCATCTTTTTTAGATTTTTGTCGACCAGGTCGTAATGAGCACGGGCGACCGATATGTTGAACTGATCCTCGTCGATCATCTGAAGTATCATATGGGCGTGCCCGCGGACGAGGCGGCATTCGTTGTGTAATTCGGTAAGTTTATCAGTTTGCGCAGTGAGAGAAAGGGACGCAGATAATAACAGGACAGAGATAAAGGTAGTCTTCATACAGATCACCTCCTTATGGAGAAGTCACATCGTAAATATATAGTCTATAGTTATTAAAAACAATAACCTAAGAAACCTTTCGGTTTTTTAAGGGAATTGATTATCCGTCATTTTCTTTGTATCTTGACAAATTGTTAAATTTACGAGGGGTCAAGTACTGTGCAACAAAATCTTGTCGAACCCCGCCAGGCCCGGAAGGGAGCAACGGTAGGCAATGCTTTTTGTGTGACACAGCACGCTTGACCTCTCTATATATTTTGATACTTAAAATTTTACTTGAAACAATTCCCGATAAGTGTTACATTCAAAGTGATTAATATGAGGGAATTCTACAGGGCATCTATGATCAGCCCAATCTTACATTCTTTCCTACATAAAATTTTCATTATTTTGCGCCGATGGAATGGTAGGTCGCTTTCCTTGTCCCTCCCTATTCCGACACCCATAGCGATTCACACTCCCTCGGCAGCAGCAGGATCAATACACCATTGTATGCCCGTCCGGGCAGAGGATTTTTACACCGATGAAAAAAGAAATTATTCTGAATGCGACTGCGAACGAAGTCCGGATCGCTATTACCGAAGACGGCCGGCTTGCCGAGCTCTTCGTGGAAACCCCCGAGAAAGACAGAATGGTGGGGGATATCTATTTAGGCCGGGTTGCCCGCGTCATGCCGGGCATCAAAGCCGCTTTTATCGATATCGGGCATAAGCAGGACGCATTTTTACACTTTTCCGACATCGGTAATACCGTCGATCTGCATGCTGCGCTGATCGATGAGGACGATGCCGATATCGACACAGACTCCGACGACGGCGACCAATCGGACTCGGAGGGTGAAAACGGAGCACAATCCGGAAGCAGCCGCGACGGCAGCACCTCCACCGCTGTCGAACAACGGCGTACGACGCGACGGGGTAACCGCCGACAACATCCCTCACAGGAATCGTATCACAATTCCCCAGCGGCAAAATTAAAAAAAGGACAGGATATCATCATACAGGTTATCAAGGAACCTGTAGCCAATAAGGGCGTCCGTGTGACATCCGAGGTATCTATCCCGGGCAGATACGTCGTCCTCATACCGCACGGCGGGAAACTCGGTGTTTCAAAGAAAATAAGTAATTTTAAGGAGAAACGAAGGCTTCGCCGCATTGTCCGGTCGATGATTCCCGAAGGCTACGGTGCGATCATCCGGACCGTTGCAGAAGGAAGGGATGAACAATCGCTCAAGATCGACCTAGAGGATATCCTCTCGACCTGGAAAGAGATCGAACAGTCGGTTAAGAACGAAAAAGCTCCGGCTCTGCTTTATAAAGACATCAGCACGACTTCGAGTGTCATCAGGGATCTGTTTACGAGCGATGTCGAGCGGGTTGTTGTAGACTCGAAAAAATTACATCGCGAGATACGCACGTATGTGAAATGGTTCGCCCCGCAGCTCGCAGAGAAGGTGGAGTTGTTCAAGGGCCGGGAGCCCGTATTCGACGTTTTCGGCGTCGAGAAGGAAATCGCAAAAGCATTGCAACGGAAGGTATGGCTCAAGAGCGGAGGATACATCATTATCGAGCCCACCGAAGCGATGACGGTCATCGACGTGAACAGCGGCCGATACGCAGCCAGCCAGGATCAGGAGATGAATTCGCTGAGAACGAATCTGGAATCGGCGCGCGAGATCGCCCGACAGGTCCGCCTTCGCGATATCGGGGGGATCATTGTCATCGACTGTATAGACCTTGACGAGGAAAGAAATCAGAAGAAGGTCTTCGATGAGTTCAAGAAGGAATTCCGCAAAGACCGTGCAAAAGTAACCGTATACCCGATGACCGACCTGGCTCTGGTCCAGATTACACGCCAGCGGATTCGTCAGAACATACTTCACAGTTTCGCAGAACCATGCCCTACCTGCGGAGGCGCAGGCCTGGTGGCTTCGAAAGCGACCATCGTAAACCGGATCGAACGCTGGGTCAGGCGTATGAGGTCGGATCAGAAAGAATATAAATTCACACTGTTCGTCAATTCGACGCTTGCTGCCTATCTTACCGACGGCTTTTACAACAAACTTCTGAAATTACAGTTCAAGTACAGGGTTCGACTTATATTACAGCCTGACTCGAATTTATCCCTTGATGAGTTCAGATTCATCTCCTTTAAGCATAAGAAAGACGTCACCGATAAGTATATCGAATGAAAGGACGACGCGTTTCGTTCGGATATTACTTTTCCTTCTCTCCGGCAGGTACCGGCGGTAATGTAATTCCGATCCGTTCTATTTTCAGTCTGTCGGAATAATACGCAATGAAAAATACCCCATTTTATTCCGTCCATGCGAATACAGGCGCGAGGATCGTCGATTTCGGCGGTTACGCCATGCCGGTTCAATATACCGGCATCATCGAAGAACACACGCGAGTCCGCACCGCCGCGGGCATGTTCGATGTCTCGCATATGGGTGAGCTAAAGGTATTCGGAGAGGGGGCATTCGATTATTTGCAGCGCGTCACGCTCAACGACATCGGCAGACTGACTGAAGGACGCGCGCAATATTCCGCCATGCTCTACGAAGACGGAGGTCTGGTCGACGATCTTCTCGTGTACCACTGCGGATCTTACTATCTGCTTGTCGTGAACGCCTCCAATAAAGAGAAAGATCTTGCATGGCTGTTGAGTCATCAAAACCCCGGTGTATACGTTCAGGATATAAGCGACGCCACCGCGCTGCTGGCTGTACAGGGACCGAAATCGCGCGAAATCCTTCAGCAACTGACCGATGTTCCCCTCGATGAGATCAAGTATTATCATTTTCGGACGGGGAGCCTTGCGGGAACAGAGATGTTGATCTCCCGCACCGGATATACCGGGGAAATCGGATTTGAGCTTTATTTCGATGCTGCCGGAGTGGATTGCGGTCTATTATGGAGCGAAATTATGGATCGGGGGCGGGAAGCCGGATTAACCGCCGCCGGACTCGGCGCCCGCGATACGCTTCGACTGGAGATGGGTTTTCTCCTGTACGGAAACGACATCGATGAATCTACCAATCCATTGGAAGCCGGATTGGGTTGGATAACGAAACTGGATAAGGGTGATTTCATCGGCAGGGAAGCGTTGTTGAAGGCAAAACAGTCCGGCCTCAGCAGAAAACTGGTCGGTTTGAGCATTCTCGATCAATCCTCCGCACGAAAATTCATCCCGCGCCCCGGATACAGCATTCACCTGAACGGAGCGCCCGTCGGCAAGGTAACGAGCGGAACGCTGTCGCCCACTCTGCAGACGAGTATCGCCCTGGGATATGTGCACGACGAAACGGCAGCGGAAGGTAACAACGTATCGATATCGATCCGGGGCAACGACATACCGTTCACGATCGTGAAGCCGCCATTTCTGAAAAGATAAGCCGTCCAAAGGGGAACGTATGAAAATAGATCTGCTGATCACGCCTTCGGGTGTCAGTGAACTTGTCTTTCGGGATAAAGTAGTCGTTGTCATAGATGTCCTGCGCGCAAGTACGTCGATTATTACGGCGTTGAAGCATGGCGCGAGGGAGGTTATTCCGGTTGCAAGTGTTGAAAATGCGGTTAAAATATCGGGGAGTCTCTTCGGCGACGTGGTTCTGCGATGCGGCGAACGCGAAGGAAAGATAATTCCCGGCTTTAATCTTGGGAACTCTCCTTTTGAATATACGCCGGAAGCGGTACAGAACAAATCTCTTATTTTTACCAGCACGAACGGTTCTCTCGCGATGGTGAAGGCAAAGTTCTCACGGCAGCTGATCATCGCGGGGTTCGTCAACGTGACCAGCGTTGTCGACCATCTGCACAAGCTGAACGAGGATTTTACGATAATCTGCGCCGGTAAGGAACATAATTTCTGCATTGAGGACGTGGTATGCGGAGGAATGATCATTCAACTTATGGAAAAGAGAAACGGGAAATCGGCATTAACGGATTCCGCGCTCGCTGCGCAATCACTGTATAAGACGTTCGGCAAATCGATATACAAGATGCTGAAAAATTCCGATCATGGGCGGTATCTCGCATCGATCGGTTTTGCCGAAGATCTGAAAGCCTGTGCGGACGTCGATACGCTGCCCTATCTTCCGGTTCTCACGAACGGCGTGATAAAACTCCATGCAAACCAATCCGAGCCCGGACGGGAGGCGGAATCGTAATCTTATGAGCCATCGACGACGCAAATCGCAGAAGGAGGAAAATACCCGGACGAATGGGCGCGGCGCCAGTCAAAAACGGAAACGTATATTTGCTGCTGCGTCGATCATCATCATCGGAATCCTTCTGCTCCTCAGTCTCGTATCGTACACTTCGGAAGACGAGGTGGTTACCGATGTATCCGTCTTCGAGCTCTGGAAGGTATTCGGCGCGGACGAGGTGATCCAGGCCAAAGCCGACCGCACACAGAACTGGCTTGGCCTAACGGGTGCGCTGGTATCATACTTTCTCATTCATACGGCCTTCGGCTATTTCATACTTATACTCCCCTTACTGATCGTCGCGTGGGGATTTTATATTCTAAGATCGGCCGACACCCGGAAACTGCTGGTGCTGACGAACTATGCGCTGGTGATCATCGTTCTGGCCTCGGCTTTTTTCGGATTGTTGCGTCTTATCGGCGAAGAACCCTTCCTCGTCATGTCCTGGAGCGGGGGGATCGGGACGTATATTGCAGGTTCCATAGCAAAATTACTCGGCCTGGCCGGCGGTTTGATTGTTGTATTCTCAGCACTGAGTCTCACGACGATCTTCGCGATGGATCTCAACCTGCAGCGGTCGTTCGACCGGCTCAGGCAATGGTATGCCCGGATCTCCGATTTCGCGTTGCGATCGTACAGGAACTGGCGAGCGGCTTCTGCCGAGAGAAAGCGGGAACGATCGATCAGACGAGTTAAGGAGAAGAGTCGGGATGCGGCGTCGGCAAGCGGTAGGGAAACCGTTATCGTGAAGCAGCCCGAGGAGATGCAGAAGGACCTTCCGCCCCCGGCGCGCAAACGGAGTTCCGGAGATGTTTCAGACATGCCCGTTATCGCTGCCGTGAGGGAGAAACAGCCTCCGGTCGAAACGGAACCTGAAGAGTTGGATCTCACCATTCATGAGAAATTCGTTGAAGAGGAGGCAGAGGAAGGAGAGGCGGCGTCTCCGTCGACGCTCGGCGGAGCAGCGGAAGAAGAGATCGATTATGTCTTTCCGTCGGTAGAAATACTGGACGCTCAGAATTCTACGAACACGCCTGAGGAAGAAGAATTGAAAGCGAATGCCGAGCTGCTCAGAGTGAAGCTCGCGGATTTCGGTGTGGAGGTCGAGAGCGTCAGTGTAACGCCCGGTCCCGTGTTGACCCTGTATGAGCTTGTACCGGCCGCGGGTGTGAAGATAAGCAGGATCGTCAGTCTCGCAAACGACCTTGCACTGGCGCTGCAGGCTCGGGGCATACGTATCCTTGCGCCGATACCCGGCAAAGGCGCCGTCGGAGTGGAGATCCCGAATCATAATCCGTCTCTTGTTTCATTCAGAAGCGTTGTAAATTCAAAGAAGTTTCACGATTCGAAGTTCGTCCTTCCGATGGCGATGGGGAAGGCAATAAACGGAGAAGTATTTGTCGACGACCTGGCGCGTTTGCCACACCTGCTGATCGCCGGATCGACCGGTTCCGGGAAGAGCGTCGGAATCAATACGATCATCGCGAGCTTCCTGTTCAGTCTCCATCCTTCCGACGTAAAGTTCGTCGTGATCGATCCGAAGAAAATTGAATTGACCTCTTACCGGAAACTGGAAAAACATTTTCTGGCGATCTCGCCGGATATCAAAGATAAGATCGCCACAACGGCGCCCGATGCAATCACGGTGCTGCGTGGAGTGGAGATCGAGATGGATAAACGGTACGATACGCTCGCCGCAGCGGGAGTTCGGAATATCCATGACTACAACACGCGTTTAGCCGAGGGGAGGCTCCGCAGTTCCGACGAAATCACCCACCGGAAACTGCCGTACATTATCGTCATAATCGACGAGCTGGCGGATCTGATGCTGACCGCCGCTAAGGAGGTAGAAGACCCCATCGCACGGCTGGCGCAGCTCGCGCGTGCAGTCGGCATTCATTTGATCGTTGCCACGCAGAGGCCCTCGGTGGACGTCATCACCGGCGTTATCAAAGCGAATTTCCCGGCGCGCATCGCCTATGCGGTAGCATCGAAAACGGATTCCAGGACGATTCTGGACGGGAACGGCGCAGAACAGCTGCTCGGAAACGGGGATATGCTCTATCTCCCGAGCGGAAGCCCCAAACCGGTTCGTCTGCAGAATGCGTTCATCTCCACCGATGAAGTCGAACGGTTAACATCCTACATCAAGCAGCAGCCGGGTTACAGCAAACCCTATTATCTCCCCTCGGTGGTCGAGAAGAAGAAAAACGGCGGTGGGGGAAGCGAAGGCGGCGGCAGAGACGATTTATTCGAGGAAGCTGCCCGGCTGGTCGTGCGCCATCAGCAGGGTTCCGTTTCGTTGATACAGCGGCGGCTCAAGGTCGGGTATTCCCGCGCGGCTCGCATCATCGACGAGCTGGAAGCCGCATATATCGTCGGTCCGCCCGACGGAAGTAAAGCGAGACAGGTGCTCGTCGAAACGGAGAGCGAACTTGAGGTAATATTAGAATCGTTATTTGCATAGGAGTGGCGGAGGTGAGAAGATACTTTACGTTTACGGTTCTGGTCTTTGCGGCGGCCGGGTTATTTATGCGGGCCGGCGCGCAGCCGACGATCATACAGAATGTGCAACGATCTTTTCAGTCGATGCAGGATGCAGTGATTACGTACCGTCAGATCGTTCAGTTCCCTCTGACGCGGCAGGAGCAGTCCTTTAAAGGCGTCGTGTACATGAAAAAACCTCTGAGCTACCGTATCGAATCAGAACAGCAGACCGTGATTACCGACGGCACGACGATCTGGTCGTATAATCCATTTACCGAGCAGGTGATCGTCGATACCTATAGAGAGGAGGAACAGTCGTTCACGCCCGACCGGTTTCTTCTCAATATCCCCGACGATTATTACGTAACGATCGGCGAACGTGAAACCGTCGATGAAAGATCTCTTGTTACCGCCCGCCTGATCCCGAAAGACGATAATCAATTCATCCGTTCGATGCGGTTGTGGATAGACGAGGGGAGATGGATTATCAGGAGGGCCGAAGTGACCGACCTGAACGATAACCTCACCACGTATATCGTAGAGGAAATTTCAATCGATAAGGGAATCGCGGAATCCCTCTTCACGTTTCAACCGGCATCCCACGTCGAGGTCATCGATCTCCGTTAAT
>CAZBUK010000005.1:38318-73176 GCA_964495085.1 uncultured Ignavibacteriales bacterium | reverse complement strand
TAGGGGCGTTCAATTGAACGCCCCTACCACATACCGTTCTGGTTGAACACATATTTTAAGAAATAGAAATATTAGGGTACTATTAAATATTTCTCATAACCCGATTGAGAAATAGGAACCCCCATTATCCGATAAGGCTGTTCAATCGAACGCCCCTGCGGTAGATTCGATCTGCACTACGCTTGCTCGCCCATCCCCCCTCAATGCGTATGCCCTGTATAATGCGATACGATTACGAGCGTTACATAGAACAACGCCATGCCGATGAACACAAGTATCGGACTCAGCCGGTTGTGCGATTTGTTCAGCTCCGGCACCAGATCGCTCGCACCGACATACAGCGTCGCCCCTGCCGAGAATGCGAACGCCATGCCGATCAACCGCTCGTCGATCTGCTCGATGACGAGTACCGAGACGACTCCGAGGAGCGTCGCAATGCCGATCGCAACGGATGCGTACATCGCCGTCCGCCTTCCCAGCCGTGCGGAGAGCATGACCGTGGCGATGGTCAAACCCTCGGGGAATTTATGCAGGAGGATAGCGCCGAAGACGAGCATCCCGAGCATCGAATCGTACTTGTATACCGCGGCGATGGCAAATCCGTCGAAGAACGCGTGGATCGCCAGTCCGATGAAGGTGGAATAGCTCGCGGCTTTCGACACCATCACGTCGTCATGGGTTTCCTCTCCGAAATGCAGGTGTTCGACGATGGTATGTTCGAAGAAATGTATCGCCGCATAGCCGAGCAGCATGAACACGGCCGCCTGCGTACCCAGATGTATGATGCCTTCCGGGATCAGTTCGAGGAAGACCAGCGCGAGGATGAAACCCGCGCTCAGCGCGAGCAGGTATTCCTGTATTCGACGCGGCCATTCTTTTTTAAATGCGACAAGTGCGCCGCCTGCGATTTCGGCGAGGGCGGCGATCAGACCGAGGAGCAGTATGGTGAGATTCATGGCGAGAAAACGTTCGGAGAGATCTCCTTGATTCCGTGTCCTTTCATAAACGGTTCCCTGATATACCGATCCGCGAGCGCACGCGAGCCTTGGAAGTCTTTCATGGTCCGTACTTTCCGGTACTCGAGCACCGCACGATTCCGTTCTCCGAGTACATCGTAGATCTGTCCGATCCGCAATGTTGTGAGCACGATGAAGCCGGATTGGTGATCGTCGTCGATGTTCAAGCTGTATTCCAACGCACGCTCGTAGTGCGGGAGCGCTTCGACGAATTCATTCTGATTGAAGAGGTACTGGCCGATATAATATTTTGCCTCGCGTATCGCATGCCGGTTGTAGCCGAGCTGCGTCCGCTCGTATCGGTTTGCAACATCGTTAAACACCCTGTACGCTTCGTCCCATCTGCCGAGCGACACGCAATATCTTCCGTAATACCTGTGGAACAACGGATTGTTCGGGAACCGGTTGTGAAGCGTGTGTGCGATCCGGTAGCCGTCGGCATATTTTTTCTCGTTGAAGTAAAGGATTTGCATCAGGAAATACGCAGCCTCAATGCCCGCGTAGTGCGCATGGTCGGCGGCTTGCCGAAGCTGTGCGAGTCCCTCCTCCTTATCCCCCGCGGGGAAAAAAACCATCAGCGGTTTGACGACAGGGTACATATCCGGAACCACCGCGGCGTAATAATTGTAGATTCCGGTCCCCAGGAAGACGTCGGCGTTTTCGGGATCGAGGCGGGAAGCCCGGCGGACGATCGGAAGCGCCCGGCGTCCGTCGTTTGCCGCACGCACCCACGAACCCCGGTGCGCACGCAATCTGCCTCTGAATCCGATGGCGCCCCCCTTGAAGAATAGGGCGGGGAGGTCGTCCGAATTCAGGCTTAGCATATCGTCGCTCAGCTCGATGACCTTTTCAAGCTTTTTGTAAAATTCCTCATCGTATTCATCGTTCTCGAGATCGATAAGGATGCGCATCCAGTCGACCATTGCCACGAAGAAATGTCCCGCCGGATGTTTCGGGTGCAAACCGACGACTTCATCGAATATCACCGATGCGGAATCGAGTTCGAGATTGTAGACGTAATCGATTCCGTTTTGTATCAGGCTGTCGGACCTTTCATCGGGCATCCACTGTCCGTCCGCGCCCGCCGGGAATGACGTGAACGCGAGAAGTACGGCGCATAAGATGAAAAGTATATTATGATTGCAATTTTTCAAGTTCTTCTCTGAGATAACGATCAACAGTCCAAACCCCCTCTCCTATCCTGATAAACCGCGACTTGTGGATCAATATCGCGGCTGCGAGCAGCGTCACCGTTGCAAGCAACCCTCCTTCCGGACCGAATTCGCCGCCGGTCAGCAGATCCGGACCGGATTGGTTCAGTATGAACAGGGTTCTCTCCTCGAATCGGTTGCCGCTGACCGGAAATGAATATACGGTATTTTGGAAAAAATTCCACGATATATGCAGACCTGCCGGAAACCAGAGCGTTCTGGTCTTCAGGTATGCGACCGAGAGCCAGATTCCCGCCAGAAATATATTAAACAAACTGAGAAAGGAAACGTTCGGATTCGCTATATGAGCGGAGGAAAACAGGACCGACATCAGAATTATGGCGCGAAGCGGATTGATCGACTCGACCAGAACCTGAAACGGGTAACCGCGAAAAAGTAGCTCCTCACTCAGACCGGCCACTCCGAAAATCACCAGAGCTCCCAGGACTATCGACGCCGTTTCCGATCCCGAGAGCATACGATCTTCGATCGTAATCCACCCGAGACCGTACTGAAATAAAAATATTCCCGTGATCATCAGAAAACCTATGCCGAATCCCTGCGCAACTTCGAGCGGTAGACGCCTGTGCGCGGGAAGTCCGATCGAATGAACCGGCCGCTTCTCAAATAGCCTGAGCATGAGTACCGATGCCAGAAAAATAGAGATAAGCAGTAGAACCGGAGCGTACACCGTGAGGTCGGCGCCCGCCGTACCTGCGATGAAAAAAACGATACCCGATATGGCAAAGAGAACGGCGAGAAAAAGGACGATCCTCCAACCGGAACGGATGTGTCCGAGTTCGTCGAGGAAAATCTGCTGTAAATTCACTTCGGCATTCCGGTTATGATTACGATTGGGCCGACAGATCGGGAGGGGGTTTCGGTAAAAAAGATGCCCGGGGATTTCCCCGGATTCTCCCCCGCGTGTATCCGCCGCGTCCGGGTTAAAAGATATTTATAAAAATTTTCCCGTCAGATAGGCGATGAGATTTGCTTCGGCAACCCGAACCTGTTCCATGCTGTCTCGATCACGCACGGTCACGGTGCCGTCGGCCAGCGTGTCCGAGTCGACGGTAATGCAGTAGGGCGTTCCGGCTTCGTCCTGGCGGCGGTACCTTCGTCCGACCGCGCCTTTATCGTCGTAAAACACCCTGAACCGCCGCTGCAAATCGTCGGCGATACGCCGCGCACGCTCCTGCATGCCGTCGCGGTTCACGAGGGGAAATACCGCCGCGGAAATCGGAGCGATGCGGGGATGAAAACGCATCACCGTCCGTAGTTCGTTCTCAACCTGCTCCTCCTTATAGGCGTTGATGAGAAAGGCCATGAACGACCTGCTCGCACCTGCCGACGTTTCGATGACATAAGGGACGTACTTTTCGTTCGATACGGGATCGAAATATTTCATCGCTTTCCCTGAAAATTCCTCATGGCGGCGGAGATCGTAATCGGTACGGTTATGGATGCCCTCGATTTCGCCCCACCCGAAAGGAAAGAGGAACTGAATGTCGAACGCAGCTTTGGCGTAGTGCGCCAGCTCGTCGGGACTGTGTTCCTTAAATCTGAGCCTGGCAACGTCCATGCCGAGCTCGGTGAACCAATCGATCCGCCGCTGCTTCCAGTACTCGAACCAGCGATCGTCCTCTCCGGGCTTGACGAAGTACTGCATCTCCATTTGCTCGAACTCGCGTGTCCGGAAGAGAAAATTTTTCGTATTGATCTCGTTTCTGAATGCCTTCCCGATCTGTGCGATGCCGAAGGGAATTTTCTGCCGCGATGCCGACTGTACATTGAAGAAGTTTACGTAGATCCCCTGCGCAGTCTCCGGCCGCAGAAAGACAACCGCGGAACTCTCTTCGACCGGTCCGATGAACGTTTTAAACATGAGGTTGAACTTCCGTGCGGAGGTGAAGGTCCCATTGTTCCCGCAATTCGGACAAGGCAGCAATCCCCGATCGATCAAGCCCGTAACTATTCCCGGGTCGTTCGCAAGCATCGCCGCATCAGGAACGGACTCTACATCACCGGCGAGCAATGAGACGGCATCCGCGATCTCATCTACCCCCTCCTGGTATCGTTTCGGATCTTTCGCTTTGAGATCGGCGGCGATCTCCCTGAGAATATGAAGATCCGTCTTGGCGACGGGCTTCTCGGCCGGAATCTCATCAAGCCGGTAACGCGCTTTGCACTGGCGGCAGTCGATCATCGGATCGGTGAAGTGCTCGACATGTCCGGACGCTTCCCATACGCGGGGATGCATGAGGATGGAGGCGTCGAGACCCTCGACATCCTCGCGAAAGGTCATCGCCTTCCACCATGCCTCCTTAATATTCTTCAGCAGTTCGACGCCGAGCGGGCCGTAGTCGTAGCAGCCGTTCAACCCGCCGTATATTTCGCTCGATTGAAAAATGAATCCGCGCCGCTTCGCCAGCGAGACGATTTTCTCCATGAGCTTCTGTGCATCTTTCGCGTTCGGTTTGCTGTTCGATTCCTGTACCAAGTGCTCATCCTTATTGAGGGTGTCGGACTATACATTTATTTAAAAATACCTTCGCATTGCGGCGTGTCTTCTATCGGATATCGAGCTATACCGGCTCGCCGTTTGTCAGTTCTCCGGTGCACGTCTGAGCACAACCGTCAGGATAACGCGGTTATCTCTACTGATAAAAATTGTAACGGAACCGCTCCTGCTGTCCTCGCGCGCACCCGAACGGCATTGTAATTTCCGCGCGATATGATGAACATCGAAATTGATGACCGTAGTCGCCGTCGGGCGGGGATAGAGCGCCGTAATTTCAACCCTGTCCCCCGGCTGATGCTTCCGTTCTCGAATGTGGTTTTCCCGGATACCATGAGCGAGGAGAGCGGCCCGGATTTCACCGCTGAGCACAGACCTGTCGAAAACTATTCCGGCGGATTCATCACGCACCGATAGCAATCCACCCGGTACTATGAGCAGGATCCCGAGAAGAACAAGATTCAGGAGTATCAGGATCCGCAGCAGCCGTATCCGCACGTCAATATTTATTCTTAAAATCCGGTTTTCGTTTTTCGAGAAACGCCCGGACTCCCTCTTTGCAATCCTCGGTCGCGGCAACGCGACCGAAGAGCGTCGCCTCGAGCTCCAACCCTTCCGTGAGGTCGACTTCGGATACCATATTGACCGCTTTCAAGGCGAAACGAATCGCGACCTGTCCCTTCCCTGCAATCGTCTTCGCCAATGCAACCGCTTCCTCGATTAACCGCTCAGGAGGAAAGACCTTGTTCACGAGTCCGATTCTCAGCGCTTCGTGGGCATCGATCTGATTTCCGGTCAGCACGAGCTCCTGTGCAATCCCCTTCCCGACAAGCCGCGCCAATCGCTGCGTTCCGCCGTATCCCGGAATTATTCCAAGATTTACTTCCGGCTGTCCGAATCTGGCGTTTTCCGATGCCAGCCGTATCGTACAGGCGAGCGCAAGCTCGCATCCGCCTCCGAGCGCGTAACCGTTCACCGCAGCGATAACCGGTTTACCCAGATTTTCGATATGATTGAATAGATTCTGACCGCCCAGCGCAAATTCCCGTCCGCTCCGCTCGTCGAGCCCCAGCAACTCGCCGATATCCGTTCCGGCAACGAACGCCTTCCCGCCCTCTCCCGTGATCACGACGGCGTATGCATCGTCGTCGGTCTTGAGATTATCGAAAAGATGCAAGAGCTCGGCCTTTACGTCTGCATTCAGAGCGTTGAGTTTATCCTCGCGCCGGATGGTCACCAGGGCGATTCGATCGCCGATTTCACACGAAAGGTAGCGGTAGTTCATATCCGATCCGATTATTATGAGTATTGGTGTTCACCTCGATCCCCCCGCTCCGCCGAGACTCATTTCCGATCTGATCCTGTTTCTATAGACTGCCACTTTTCCGCCGGCGTATTTATCCAGGAGCCCGGCCACCAGATCGAAGTCTGCGCCCACGTCTCCGGGCGCATGCGCGTCCGATCCCGCGGCGATCGGAATTTCGAGTTCGCAAGCCAGGGAGAGTATATCTTCCGACGGATAAATCTCGGCGATTTTTTTCCGCAGACCCGAAGAATTTATTTCCATGCTCATGCCCGCGTTTCGGATTGCCGACAACGCCGTTTCCCGGGCTTCGTATACCTCATCGTTCTCGGAGGAGCGATGTCCGTTCTTCTTCACGAGATCGAAGTGGGCGACTATATCGAACAATCCCGATCGCGCAAGTTCCGCCACGCGACGGTAGTATGCAGTATACCGCCCGTCGATCTCTGACGGATCGAATACCTGTACGACATACGGATCGGTTTTGCCCCATTCACCGAGATAATGGACGGAACCTATAACATAGTCGAACTCATGATCTTCGAGAAACGACTCCACAAAAGATTCGGTCCCCGGAAAATAATCCGCTTCGATTCCGAACATCACATCGATTCGTCCGGCGTATGTTTCTCTGAGCTTGTCGACAGTGGGCTTATATATATTCAGAAACTGATCCATGCTCATCCGGTGCCTGGGATCGTAACCATCCGGCATCGGATTGTGGCACGAAATTCCAATCTCCGCCAATCCCTTTGCGATCGCCGCTTCGACATATTCATGCATGCCGCCCGTTGCATGTTTGCAGAGTTCCGTATGCGTATGATAGTCGACCATCGATCGTCACATGGTCAATGATTGCAGTTCTTTCGAGAAGAGATCGAGTATCTCCTCGCCCGTAACGGGCTGCAGTCCGCCGCCCGTAACGGCGAGATGAACGCAGTGGCTTCCAAGGATCACATAGAGCGGTATAATATGCGGATGTCCCGAGCGCAATTCCCTCAGATGATTCTTGATGGTGGCGATGTCTCCCCGTGCTGCCGGTCCGGTAAGCGCTTTCACCGCACCGAAATTTGCGCTGTTCTTCAAACTCTGCTCCATCAGCTTGTAGAAATAACGGATGGACTCGCTTCCCGATTCCAGATCCGCATGCAGTTCTTCGATCACTCCCGCAAGCGCAACCAATCCATTCGATGCGAGCGTAGCGGCCGAATGATACAAAATTTTCCGGGAGGCGGATAATTCCATCGGCTCAGCGCCAAATTTTTCCGCCAGCTCTTTCCCGAGGCGCACGGCTTCGCCATCTCCCTCGAGAGCGACGGCATATCCCCGCAGCGACGCCTCGCCGCCCGTCCGGGGAAATGTCTGCAGCGGATGAAACGATGCCCCCTTCGCTCCGCGGATACGAAGCGGATCGAAGAGCGCACTCGAAAGAGCCCCCGATGTATGAAAGAGAATTTTACCCGACAGATCGGTATGTGTGCCGCTGAGTTTTTCGATTTCGCCGGCGAGAGCGGAATCCGGCAGACAAAAGAATACCGTGTCCGATTGCTGAAGAGTATCCTCGGGATCAGTTCCGTGATGGGATGCCGAAACCTCGGCAGCGAGCAGGGCTGCTTTCTGCGAATTTCTGCCGCTGACTGAAACGACGATGCAACCGTTCTGTACTGCCAAACGCGCAAGGCCTCCAGCAACCGCTCCGCTCCCGATAAAACCGATTGTCCGTGCCATCAATTCAGAGTCGCGGCGAGATAGCCTACCACCGTCCGCTTATCGCCCGTGACGTCACCCGAGTTGCAATAGTGTAGTATACGGGACCTGGTACCTCCCGATCTTTTTACCGATTTCATTGCTGATACCATGGGTCCTCCGCCGCACGCTTCGACGAGTCTGTTTTCGAGGTGCAGCATTAGCCCGTCGTCGTCGAATGCGCGTACGCACTGAACTATGTGCTGGTCGAGCTTCACTGCGTGTTCATAGGGGTAATAATGAGAGAGATCCGTGCTGGCGACGACGAGCATCTTCCCCGCAGAGAACAGGGGCGCAATTTTAGCCGCGAGCTGCTCGACAAATTCACGGCGCTGGTCTCCCATCACGATCGGTACGATCTTTATCTCTCCGTAAAGGAACTGCAAAAATGGCAACTGGACTTCGATAGAATGCTCCTCTCCGTGACCTTGTTCCGATATGATGATGTCGCCGGCGCCATCGCATAGTATCCTTCTGGTATCGTCGTCAATGTGCGCATCGCCGAGCGGCGTGCAGTATGCGTCGCCAGGATAGATCGATATACCTCTGAAGTACTCCCTGTGGCTCGGACCGATGAGCAGTATCGTGTCGTAGGCGTTGTTCCGGAGACTTGCGAAAGCGAACGCGGCGGTCAATCCCGAATACACATATCCGGCGTGAGGAACGATAACTCCTTTGACGGAGGAATCCGTCTCTTCGATTTGAGGTGCAGCGGTTTCGAGCATTTCCTCAATCTGGTTCGTCAGTTCGATCCGGTTGGAGGGGTAAAACAAGCCTGCGACTGCCGGTTTACGCGTCATATGTTACCTCTTCGATAGGGAGCTTTCTGAAAAGACATCTGCTGTGAACTTATACAGCAATACTCCCGGAGAACCCGGCTTATACTCGTGAAGCCCCGCTTTCCTCCCTGTCTGTTCGATGAATGTATCAGTATCCCAGTTATGTGTTACCGCCACTTGCGGCAGAAGCAGTCCTTTGTTAAATTCGCCCAGTACATACAGACCGTGGACGCCGATTTCTATCGCCTCTTTTTTCATCACCTGTTCGAGCGTCGAAAGAACGGAAATTTCGATCTCCAGTCGGATCAACTCGGAGGGTTCGACAGGATTGAAACGCGGATCTTCGAGAGCTGCTTTTACGGCAACGTCGGTAACCGTTGCGGCAAGAGACATATCGGATTCCACGTATCCAATACATCCCCGCAACGTTCCGTCCATGCGAAGAGTTACGAATGCACCGAGGGGGATCTTGAGCCGTTCCGTTATACTTCCGGGGTCGAAGTTGTATTCCCGCGACCGAACTGCCGCATCTATCGCATCCCGGGCGATCATCAGAAGAACTTGCCGCTCATCATCGGTCAGTTGCATTCCTGCGACCGTTTTATGAATAATAACCCTCGAGCGATAAAGTTAACCAAATAGTGTCTAACATTCAAGGTAAATCCTTCCGGAAGCCGCTTCATCCGGGTTGACAATCGTCCGGACACTTTGTAATATCTAAGAAATTCACTCCGCGCTCTCCTTTTGTACTTGCAGAGGATACAGTTTCATGTCTTTGATGGAAAGCATATCAGGTGTACGGGGAATTGTCGGTGAATCCCTGACACCCGAAGTGGTACTCCGCTATGCCGGAGCGTTCGCCGACTATTGCAGCAATCGTCCCGTTGTCGTCGGCCGGGACGGACGCATAACCGGCAGAATTATAACGAACATCCTGGTATCCGTCCTGCTCGCAAAGGGATGCGATGTACGCGCTATCGGCATCTGTCCTACCCCGACCGTGGCCCTCGAGACCGAGCGCTCCGACGCGGCCGGAGGAGTTATCGTAACCGCGAGTCATAATCCGATGGAATGGAACGGACTGAAATTTCTCGCCGCCGACGGCCTGTTTCTCGATGCTCAGCAAAACTCTTCGCTCCGGAGCTTTCTGAATGAAAAACCCGCCTACCGGAGGTGGGATGGGATAGGCAAGCATACCGTTATGGAGGAAGCGATCGACCGGCATATCGAGTCGGCCCTGCATCTTCCCGGGATTGATGCCGGGCTTATAAGAAAGAAAAAATTTAAAGTTGCACTCGATTGCGTCAATGCGGCGGGTGGAGCGATCGTCCCCCGCCTGCTCGAGAAACTCGGATGCACCGTCGCGGCTATCAACTGTGATGTGAGCGGTATATTCTCGCACACGCCGGAACCACTCCCCGAGAACCTCACGCAGCTCTGCGACGTCGTGCGGAGCGAAAAGGCCGATCTCGGTATCGCCGTCGACCCCGATGTCGACAGGCTGGTTCTGATCGATGAGCATGGCAATCCCATCGGCGAGGAATATACGATCGCTTCAATCGTCAGCTTCGTCCTGACCCACACGCCGAAGGATCGGTTGCATCGTCCCGTGGTCGTCAATCTGTCGACAACCCGCGCGGTGGAGGATATCGCGGCATCGTTCGGTACGCCTGTCGTGAGAACGCCTGTCGGCGAGATAAATGTTGCCAAGAAAATGCGCGAATCGGAAGCGCTGATCGGAGGCGAAGGGAGCGGCGGTATCATTCATCCCGCTGCCCATCTCGGCAGAGATGCGATTGTAGGTATCGTGCTGATACTGCAATATCTTGCCGAATCCGAAAAAACTCTCTCGCAGTTAAGATCGTCTCTCCCCCAATATGAGATCGTGAAAGCGAAAATCGAGGTCGGGAACACCGATCCCGACTCGGTGCTCCGCCGCCTCGAAGGCGTGGACGGCGACGGAGTTCGCATCAATACCGACGACGGAGTTCGACTCGATTACCCGGACTATTGGGTGCACTTCCGGAAATCAAACACCGAGCCAATCATCCGAATCATCGCAGAAGGAAAATCCCGGGAAGCTGCCGTAAAGATCGTGCAGCAGTTCAAGGATAAGATCGCCGCCCTCATCTGAACAAGCAGTCGCAAGGGAGGATCATCATGGCCTCGATCGATGTCAGGCAATTGATGAAATTGAATCAAATTCCCGGAATCGGTAACAGGCGACTCCGGTTGTTGATGCAATACTTTAAGAATCCCGAATCGATATTTCATGCCGGGCTGCACGACCTGATCGCCGTGCCGCTCATCGATGCGGGAACCGCGAAGAGCATATGCTCCGCCAAGGAAGATCCGCAGCTCGACGCATCGGTGGACAGGCATCTTGCAGTTCTCGACGGCATCGGCGGGAGAGTCATAACCTACTGGGACAACGAGTATCCAGCGGAATTAAAAAACATTTACGATCCTCCGGCGATTCTGTACCTGCTCGGTACTCTCTCGGACCGTGATGTCGACGCGATTGCGATCGTCGGGACAAGATCTCCTTCGATCTACGGCAAGGCCATCGCCGAGAAGATTACGGGAGAGCTGGCGGATACGGGAATTACAGTCATCAGCGGTCTTGCGCGTGGAATCGACTCGGCGGCACATACGGCCGCGGTGCAGCGAGGAGGGAGAACTATCGCGGTGACGGGGAGCGGACTCGACGTTGTGTATCCGCCCGAAAACGCGCGGCTGGCCGAACAGATTGCCCGGAACGGAGCGGTCTTGACCGAGTATGAACCCGGTACGAAACCGGATGCTCAGAATTTCCCGAGGCGAAATCGGATAATCAGCGGTATGTCGCTTGGAACGGTTGTCGTCGAGAGCAGCGAGTCGGGCGGAGCGATGATCACCGCAACCTATGCGCTCGATCAGAACCGCGAGGTTTTCGCGGTGCCCGGAAATATCAATGAGAAAAGAAGCGACGGAACAAATAAACTCATTCAGCGAGGCCATGCCAAACTGATTACTTCGACGGGGGACATCCTCGAGGAGATCGCTGGTAAACTCAAATATACGAGGATCGCAGGGGAAAAATCCCCAAGAACACAACGGCCGGTTTCGCTGAACGTGTTCGAGGAAAAAATTTTCGAATCCCTCACGGCCGAACCCGCTCATATCGATGCGATTGCAGAGATCTCGGGATTATCCACCTCGGAAGCGCTGGTTCACCTTCTCGGACTGGAGTTTAAGGGAGTCGTGAAACAACTCGCCGGAAAGATGTTTACCAGGATCTGATGCTTAACAAAACTCGTGCCAGTTCGCTTTATTCTTGTCTATTAATTTAGTATATTTCGACTGATTTTAACCAGGGATATATTCTATAATGCGGAAGATCGGAGAGGCGCTCGTACAGGATGACGTGCTGCATGCCGGCTTTGCCTGCAATCTGAAGGCCTGTAAAGGAGCCTGCTGTACGATGGAGGGAGCGCGGGGAGCGCCGCTCCTGGACGAGGAGATACCGGAAATCCGGAAAGCAGCAGTTCATGCGCGAAAATTCCTGAATTCCGACCATCAAAAGAAAATCGATGTCGAGAGCTTTTACGAAGGTACGCCCGGGAATTACGCGACAACCTGCATCGACGGCAAGGCCTGCGTATTCGTCTTTTTCGAGAATAATATTGCCAAATGCAGTCTCGAACGCGCTTACCATGAAGGATTATCCGACTGGATAAAACCGATATCCTGTCACCTGTTTCCGATACGAATTCTAAACAGTTCGATCCCCATCGTCCGGTATGAGCAGATTGAAGAATGCAAAGCGGCCCGGGAACGTGGACAGGACGAAGAAATTCAACTGACCGATTTTGTATCCTCGGGACTCAAGCGGTATTTCGGCTCCGAGTGGTACAATAGATTACAATCGTCGAAGAACGGCAGCAATGCTTAATATTTCTCAACAGCAGAAACTACTTCTAAAGCTGTCTCCCCAGCAGATTCAATATCTAGAGCTTCTGCAGTTGCCGCTGCTCGCGCTTGAACAGCGAATAAAATTGGAACTCGAGTCGAATCCCCTGCTCGAGGAAGGAATGGAACTCGATCTGGAACAGGCCGCCAACCAGGAGAACGGAGAACAGGCGCAGGAAGCATCAAAGACAGAAGAATCGGACAAGTCGAAAAACGAGGACGACTATACCCTCGAAGATTATATGAACGACGATCATTCAGGTTTTAAGCTCGGCACGAGCCAGATGGGTGATGATTTCGAGGAGTTGCCTCAGCCTGCACGCTCTACCCTTACCGAGCTGCTCCGTGATCAGATGATGCTCCTCACTCTGACGGAAGAAGACCTGCTGATAGTCGAGGAAATTATAGGTAATATCGACGAAGACGGGTATCTGCGCCGCGGTCTCATTGAGATAGTCGACGATATCAATCTCACGTATGGAACCGAGATCGACACCGGTCATGCCGAAACAGTTCTGATGAAAGTGCAGCGGCTGGAGCCGCCGGGCATCGGTTCGAGAACGCTGCGGGAATGTCTGCTCGTCCAGCTTGAGCTCATCCCCGACGACATCCCCGGTAAGGATATTGCGATCGCCATTCTCGAAAAACTATTCGATGAATTCACCAAGAAGCATTACGACGTCATCCAGAAAGCCCTCGGGATATCGCGCGAGCAGCTTCGCGATGCGATCGGGCTGATCCAGCGGCTCAACCCGAAACCGGGAGAAGGGACGATCGAGGAATCCCAGAACTACGTCCTCCCCGATTTTCTCGTGCAGAAAGTCGAGGATGAATTCATCGTCATGCTGAACGACCGGAGCGTTCCGCCCCTCCGTATCAACCGCCATTACCGCGAGATCATATCCCGTAAGAAAAAGAACATGGCGTCCGCCGAAACCCGGACTTTCATCAGGAAAAAATTTGAGGCCGCGAAATGGTTCATCAACTCGATCCACCAGCGGCGAGAAACCATGCTCAAGGTGATGCGGGCCATCATCGAACTGCAGCTGGATTTTTTCGAATACGGAGAGGATCATCTCAGGCCGATGATCTACAAGGACATCGCCGAGCGTATCGGCATGGACATTTCGACGATCAGCCGCGTCGTGAACGGTAAGTACGTTCAGACGGATTACGGCGTCTATGAACTTCGTTATTTTTTCAGTGAATTCATCAACACCTCGGACGGCGACGGAATCTCCAACAAGCAGGTCAAGAAGCTTATAAAAGAAATGATCGAACAGGAAGACACCCAGAAGCCGTTGAGCGACGATAAGATCGCAAAGATCGTCCGTCAGCGGGGCATCGACATTGCGCGGCGCACCGTAGCGAAATATCGCGAACAGATGATGATCCCCGTAGCCCGCCTGCGACGTAAGGCATAACGCCGAGCATCATACCGGACACGCTCTCCGCTCCTTATCGTTTTTTTCCAACATTATATCGGGAACACTTATGAACGTACTACACGCCACGACGGTCATCGGATTGATTCATAACGGTAAAGCTGCGCTCGGCAGCGACGGTCAGGTGACCATGGGAAACGCCGTTATGAAACATAATGCGTCGAAAATCCGGAGAATGTACAACAACTCGGTGCTTGCCGGCTTTGCGGGAGGATCAGCGGATGCATTCGCCTTATTCGAGCGGTTCGACGGAAAACTCGAGCAGTACCGGGGAAATCTCCAACGTGCCGCCGTCGAACTTGCAAGGGAATGGCGGACCGATAAATACTTTCAGCGGCTTGAGGCGCTCCTCTGCGTCATCAACAAGGATACCTCATTGATCATATCGGGAACCGGCGATGTCATAGAGCCGGACGACGGGATCGTCGCTATCGGTTCAGGCGGGAGCTTCGCCCTGGCAGCCGCACGAATGCTGAAAAAACACACGAACCTTTCGGTCCGACAAATCGTTGAAGAATCCCTTCGTGCCGCCGCGGAAATCTGTATCTATACCAACAATCAGATCAGCGTGGAGGATCTGGAGGCGTAAAGATACCGCCACCAGCCACGCCCGGCAGCCCGCGACCTCACGAATCCGGATCCGTGCGGCTACATAACAAATATTTTTATTCATGCTTTAAGAACGGGATCTACCTACATGGCAAAACTTTCGGAAACAGTCAGGTATCATACGGATGTCATCAAACGCCGGGACGAAGGGGAGCTTACTCCGCGCGAGATCGTTAGAGAATTGGATCTTTATATCATCGGACAAGATGCCGCAAAGAAATCGGTCGCGATCGCCCTGCGAAACCGATGGCGCCGCCAACAGGTGCCGGATCATCTCCGTGAGGAGATCATGCCGAATAATATCATCCTGATCGGACCGACGGGAGTCGGAAAGACCGAGATCGCGCGGAGACTGGCCAAACTGGCTGGCGCTCCCTTCCTCAAAGTCGAAGCCTCGAAATTCACCGAAGTGGGATACGTCGGGAGGGACGTCGACTCGATGATACGCGATCTGACGGAACTCGCGGTGACGATGATCAAAGCAGAAAAAACCTCGGTGGTACAGGAGAAGGCCCGCAAACTGGCGGAAGAACGGATACTCGACATACTGCTCCCTCCCCCCAGGAAAAACCAGTCGATGGGTCTGCAACCCGGAGAAACCCAGGAACCCGATGAACAGGATCAACAGAATACTCGCGAGAAATTCCGCGAGAAACTCATACAGGGAAAACTCGACGACCGCGTTATCGAAGTGGATGTGCCGAGCGATGCAACGCCGATGATGCAGGTCTTCGGCCCCGTCGGAATCGAAGAGATGGGTATGAATCTTCAGGATCTGTTCGGGAATATCCTTCCCAAGAAATATAAGAAACGAAGGATGACCGTAGGCGAGGCGAAAGATGTTCTGACTCAGGAAGAGGCGCAGAAATTAATAGATATGGACAGCGCGGTCAAGGAAGCAATTCGCCGGGTAGAGAATTCCGGCATAATATTCATCGACGAGATCGACAAGATCGCCGGGGAGAAAGGAAAAGGCAGCGGCCCTGATGTTTCGCGCGAAGGTGTTCAACGCGATTTGCTTCCCATCGTTGAAGGATCGACCGTGACGACCAAGTACGGTATGGTTCGAACCGACCATATTCTCTTTATTGCGTCGGGAGCTTTTCACGTCTCGAAACCGTCGGATCTCATCCCGGAGCTGCAGGGACGTTTCCCCATCAGGGTCGAACTCAAAAGTCTGACGCAGGCGGACTTCGTTAAGATTTTAACTATTCCTCAGAACGCGCTCATCAAGCAGTATACCGCCCTGCTTGAAACGGAGGGTATAACATTGCATTTTACGGAGGACGGGATAGATGAGATTGCCCGTATTGCGACTGCGGTCAACGAGGAGGTCGAGAACATCGGGGCGCGCAGACTCCATACGATTCTGACAACGCTGCTCGAAGAAATTCTGTTTGACGCTCCCGATGTGATAAAATCGAAAAAAATCACTATCGACCGGAAGAGGGTTGCCGACAAGCTTTCAACGATCGTCACGAACCGGGATCTGAGCAGGTATATTCTCTAGCGGAATTAATTCGATCTTATTAAAAAGTCAATCTTCCCATAACTATAATATTATTAAACTCCTGACTCCCACCTGCCCCGCTGAGGCGGGGTCTCCGCCGAGTATAAAGGGGTTGGGGGTGAGGTTGCATCGGATCTACTAGATCTTTGTCATTGACAGTAGATTCGAAGGATGACAACAATTTATTCAGCGGGAACTGATTCGTCGAACCATCAGGTATTACATCTCGCTGTGACGGTCGGCGATATAGGCGGCGATGAAACGGCGCAGACCGGCCGGGCGGCCGGGAAGAGATGGACTGGTAAGCTCACGCATGGTCAGACCGGGAGAGATCGGGGGATACTCGAGAAACTCCCCCATCTGGGTTACGGCGTCGAGCAGTTCCAGCACATCGGCCCTGACTCCCGCATCCGGTTGCAGCAAATCAAGATATTGAAGCCGATCGGACGCAGGTACGCCCATCAGCGACTGAAATACCCATTTCACCTCGTGCCATCTCTCCGGCGACATATTACTCTCCCTGTTTCATATCCCGGTAAAGCCATGCCTTCGCAGTCTGCCATTCCCTCTTGATCGTCGCGGGCGATAAAGACAAGACCGCAGCGGTTTCTTCGATCGTCAAACCGCCGAAATACCGATACTCTACAATACGCGCAAGACGCGGGTCAAAAGTCTCAAGCCGTGTAAGGGATTCGTCGAGAGCCAGCAGGCGGTCGTTCTGTTCGTCGACTGAGACTACCTGTTCATCCAGTGAGATATTCCGCTGACCGCCTCCCCGTTTCACCGCACGCCGCTTCCGAGCATGGTTGATGAGAATCCGCCGCATCGATTGAGAGGCGAGGGCAAAGAAATGGGCCTTATTCTGCCAGGACACGCGCCTCTGATCGATAAGGTTCAGATATGCTTCGTGAACGAGCGCGCTCGTGTCTAGGGTATGATCCGGACGTTCGTAGTTCAAAAACCTGCGTGCAATCCGCTGGAGTTCATCGTATACGAGCGGCATCAAATTATCGAGCGCTTTATTATTACCATTGCTCCAGTCAACGAGTAATTTGGTAACTGCCTGTACGTCGTTCATATCCTACCGCATCATCGTGTGAGTATTTCAGTGAAGCGCATCGGCGGAAAAGTCCGATTCCATGCCTCTGCAATGTATTGCATTCGATAATTATAATCAATTAACCCCATCACATCATATTCCCCGCTTCAAACGACGTATAAGCCTCCGCACTGTCCGTGTACGGATGAGCTTGGCATTTTTCCAGCGACAGTCGTGTATTAGAAATGATTAATTTACCGGCTTCATCATGAGCCGATATCCTTAAATTCTGCGCGTATTATTGTGATAGTTCAAATATAACTAACATATCCACATATTTTCATGGAGGTACATATGACGAACAGGAAGACATTGGCGATGCTATATGTTTTCATTTTTGCGTTTTCAATATTTTTAGCGGGCTGTAGCGATGATGATCCATCAGGGCCCGGCGCGCCTGATCCTCCGGCCTTTACCCTGTCCTCCCTGAATGTCGGACTCGCGGGCGGAGTATCCGGGATACAATACTTTGCACGTACGGATAAAGACATCAGTCTCATCAGGGTTAACATTACGAACCCTATCGGAGGCGAACAGGTATTCAACGCCGGTGGCGAAGTCTTTCTCTCAAACGAGTTGATCGGATTGCAGGAGGACGGAACGGGGTACGTCCGTGTGAGCGGAGCATGGACGTTCAGGTTCGTGGGAAATCATGAACCGACGAAGGAAAGCTTCGATATTACACAAACTCTGTCGGTAAGCGCAAAGGTACCGGCGGAATAACCACTCTTTCAGAATTCATCCGAGGATCGGTTGGGAGGAGGATGGAGTCCGGACAAACCGGAACGCTAGAGCGGACGAACATACTCACCGGGCAGGCATATAAATCGGCGCGGCGCCCCGAATGGAGCGCCGCTTTTTATTATCCCGAGACAACGGATTCGACTGAGTTCAACCGTCAGAATCGCAGCTTCGTTGTGATCGCTGCGGACGCGTGTTTAGTCCAGTCGGGATACATGAGCAATCCTAAATTCTCGGTGGCAAACTCGAGATCGAAGAAGAACAAATTCAATCCAATTCCGGCCGACCAGACCAAGGCCAGATCAGCATCGTATGAGAATCCCGTTCTGATCGGGAGGAAACCGATCGGTCTCCACTCTGCACCCACCGCAAACCTGGGTACGGTCGATGTACCAGGCATGCTGTTCAAACCCTGTGTATAGGAAGCCGCCAACAGCAGCGTTCCGGGCGCCGAAAAAACATGATCGAACTGCCAGGTTACGCCGGCCCGCAGCGTGGATGCGAGCGGCGTGGTGAACGTGCCTATCGGGGCTTCGGTCCCGGTAAACGCTTTCTTCAAACTATCCTGCTGCGCCTCATCAAAAATATCGTCCACGACAATGGTACCGTGGCCGTATGAACCGTAGGTATTTCCGCTCCAGTTCAGACGACCGAGATCTGTTACGCTGATTCCGGCGGTAATGGAGGAGGTTAATCCGGCTGCGACGCCGAGGTCGAATCCGATACCCCGGCCGGCCGGTTCGCCGAGCGGATTAAATTCGAACAACTCCGGGGCATGAATGAAATCTGCCGTAGAGCGTCTCGACACAATCTGTATCTCTCCCTCGATCCTGAATCCCTGCGTGAGATCCGTATTTGAAATATATCCTTCGTACGATTCCGTACCGAAATATCCGTATCCATGAACAATCTTCATTCCGGCGCCAAAGCTGATCCAGCGCAGCGGAAGGCCGAGTTCGAGTCTCGGAGTTCCGTACGAGACCGCATATTCTCGGAGCCACCACGACTGGATGCTTGTTCCGTTGAATTCATATCTGCTCCCGGTTTCCTCGAAACCGAAGAGGATCATTTTCGCATAGTCCACCGGAATATCCGCCCTGCCCGAGAACCGGTCTGACACGGATACCGAAATTCCGCCGAAGAGATCGTGCTTATACCATACCGCCGCCCACGTGACCCTCGCATCGAGCAGCAATCTGCCGGTCCCCCCGGGGAACCGCGAGATGATGTCTTCCTTATCCGATTCTGACAGATGTTTCGAGACCCGTTCTCCCGTCATCGGATCCTCAATGCCGGTAAAGTAATCCCGATACAGACCGTAATCCATAAAGTTCGATCCGAACCGGAACCCCACGGACGCAAGTGCAAATTGAAACACTCCCCTGTCGGACAAGACGAGAAATGCGGGATTGATACCGGCTGTCTCGAAGCCCCTCGCAGCCATAGAGGTTCTTCCCATCCCGATCAGACGAGCGCTCGCGCCTTCGTTGTCAGTCGCGATCGAATCCTGGGAGCTGAACAGCAGAAGCGATGCAAATAATGCAGAATATCGTATCGATTTCATATATGTGCCAACTCCTGCTAGTTAAAATCCGCTTTTAGACTGAAACTGCCATAGATTTTCATACGGAGGCTGTCGCTCGTTCTGAAGTATGAGGTTTCGATGGTTTCGTCGGTCTCGATGTCGATAATTAATGCCGCCCGATCCGCGTACCTGAATATTTCAATATCGCTATTTGTGAGATCAAGATGGCGAATATCCTTTTGTCCCTCGCCGGAAACCAGTCCGTCTTTGTTTACCGACGCAGGAGCGATCCCGATGGGCATCTGCCCCTCCACAGGGAATTCTTTAAGAACCATGTTATACCTGTCGAGGAGACATAACCGCAGGCCGAATCCCAGCGCGACGCCGTTGACCGATTCAAAATAGATCTTGCCCTGATTGATGTAGTCGAATTGCTCCCGGTCGAACGTCCCATCAAATCCTCCGATATTCACCGTGTCGCGAACCACACCGTTCTTTATCCCGATATGCAGCGGAATATCCACGGTCATTGCCATATCGATCGAGCTGTGAGTGTCGACCTGACCTTCGGTATAATCGGGATTTATGGTAGCCTCGCCTACGATTACAAGCTGCTCGGGGAAATCCGGGACGAATGCTGCCAGAAATTCATTGATCCTGCTGTTCGTTTTATCGAACACGATCGTGTTCCGCGCTCCCGCAGTTAGTCTTCGTTCGTTCGCCGGGACCACGAGCGAATCGCGCACTCCGTATTTATTCTCTCCGAGAATGCGGAAATCGGTATGTGCATCGTAGCCGCTGTTGAGGAACAGATCAAGCGACAGCCGCGCATCGGCAAAAGTTACCTCGCCGTCGAAGTTTTTTTCCAGATTACCGATATCGAGTACGAACTCATTATTCACCGAGTGCCGGGTCGGCTTAATTCTTCCTTCGATCGAGTCGATAACCGGACCTCTTCCCCTGCCGTCTCCGAACGAAACCGAACCGGTTACCTTATCATGCGCAGAGACGGTCGAATAATCATCCGCCGGAATTATCGTACCCGTTTCAACAACGTATGGAATCCGTTCGATCAAAGTGTTCGATTCCGTGAAGATCATCCATTCCCGCAAGTCGATCGATACCGATGCGCTTGAATTTGGCTGCAATATGAGATCGGAACTGAAGCGGATACCGGAATCGATTCGCATCCGGAGGTCGTCCATTCTGAGAGTTACCGGGATGACCATATCTACTCCGTTGTGCAATTGAACTTCGATCCTCCCTTCCGAAAACGTCGCTCTCTTGATAAATGTTGAATCTTCGATCTCTATTTCCTGGCTTACGCCTCCATCGAACTTTTGCTCCGGAATCCGGGCTCTCGCTTGCTCGACGGAGAGTCCGTGGAAATTGATCGTAAAAGCTACGTCCGGATTCGAGGAGACCGCGATCCCGGATGCCGGGGGACTTGCAAAGGTAAACTCATATTCAAGAGTACGATAGATACGGCTGTCGACGAGCGCAGATTCAACGTACCGCTGCTCTCCCTGAGCGACCAGACCGTCGACCGGGAAATGAACGAGAACGGATAAATCGTCTGAGTTGCGTATGGTCAATCCATCCGGAAATTCCAGCGGTATTCCACTCCTGTTTTCAAGATGTATGCCGACCGTTCCTTCTCTGCAGATCATATACTCTATTGACTCTATGGGCGGTATCGTACCCGTGATCGTCGAAGGGGCTACTCCCTCCGATGGACCTTCGTAGAGTGGTGCGTAGGGGATATGATCCTCGAGCGGCACCTTAAATTGAACGGGAGAAGGATTCAACTCGAAAACACCGATCTCAAAATCGAAGTGGTCCGAGACGGGATCCATGACGAGTACGTCGCCGAATCGATAAGATTCGAGTGTATCCGTAGTGGAGAACATCAACAGTCCGTTGACATCGGCAGTTAATAGATCGGGGTTGTTTTCGAGGAGCTCCGCCAGCGTATAGGTTCTATTCACGACTGGTAAGCTCAGGGCGACGTCCCATGTCGGGAGCTTCGGTTCGAGCGGTGGCTCTATGCAGTTCCAGGCGAGAAGACTGAGATAGAGAAAACCTAATAGTGTACCGTTCCGTTTCGTACTACATTTTGCGTATCGTTGCATCTTCGATTCCATATAATTAATTAAACCGGTTACGTAATCCATTCACATTATGCTAATTTGCAAGATTTGTGCCAGCATAATGTGTTAATTCCTGCTGAAATATATGGTTTGGGGGATATAGCTCTGATTATTTTTCACCACGTGAATATTGAGGCATAAAGGGATGCCTTTTCGGGGCGGAAAACCCGAATTCGTTAATATTCACGGGAAAGGCGTGAGGATGGTCACAAGGGGGATCCGGATGACTACTTAGAGTGAGGATTCATCCGTTTCCTTTTTACAAACGAGATGAGGTTTCTACAAAATACCGGTCAGTTGATCTTATCGTCCTTTGCGTTCGGGGGCTGGAACCCGAAACCGCCGACCGGCTGCGAGGGGGTACCGTGTGTTTTGATCTCGCCGTATTTCGCTTCGAATTTATCTATGTTATCCTTTAACGCCTGCAGGAGCAGCTTTGCATGGAGCGGTGTCATGATCACGCGCGAAAGTACTTTGGCTTTATTTACGCCGGGCATGACTCTCGTGAAATCGACGACAAATTCCGCAGTGGAGTGCGTGATAATCGCTAGATTGGAATACAAACCTTCCGCTTCTTTTTCACCGAGTTCGATGTTGATCTGCTGGCTTTTCGGCGGTGCATTTCTTGATTGATCGCTCATAGAAAACCTTTTCTTCCTTCGATTCAGAGGACCGATAAATGACGAACCCTCCCGTACATTTTCTCGTCAGAGAAACCGTGGAGGGTTCCTGTATTTTTACTATGTATACAGATGATAGAAATTCTAATTTCGCAGCGAATCGGCTTTACTGAACGCGTCCTCCGCCTCTTGTACGCGATCGAGATTCGCGTAGAGTCTGCCCAGAGTTTCCCAGAGTGTGGCGTCGTCGGGCCGGCGTCTGACCACTTTCTCGAGCGGTCCGAGAGCTTCCCGGAATTTTTCGAGGTACGTTTTATCCTCCTCGTTGCGCTGGGCGACCGCCTCCTCACGGAGTTTCACGCCCCAGTTCACATAAGCAACTCCGAGATTATAGAGGGCATCATCGTAATTCTCGTCGAGTGCGATTGCATCATCGAAATGCTTTATGGCTAGTTCATAGTCGTCTTCCTGGAGAATCATCACGCCGAGATTGTAATGGTACACTTTATTCTGGGGATCCTGGGCGATGCCGACCCGGAATATCTCTTTCGCCTCTTCGCCGCGGTCGAGAAGGATGAATGCATTCGAGAGAAGAGCCAACGCTTCGGAATCACCTTCGAGCTCATCGAGGGCAATCTGGAGGGATTCGATGGATTTCTCAAGATTTGCTTCGGCTTTCGCCTTTTCTGCCTCGTCGCCGGATTCCTGATGATCGTTCCATTGCTTATATCCCAGGTCGAAATATATCTGACCGAGGTATTTGGCAATTTCACCATCTTTCTCACGCTTCAGAACTTCGTTAAAATAAGGAATCGCCTCTTCAAGTTCACCGAGCACCAGATACGCAAATCCTATATTTTTATAGGCGAGTGTACTATCCGGCTGCATCTTTGCGGCGAGATCGAATGTCTCAATGGCGGTCCGATAGCTTTCCGGATTTTCCGAACCCGTATTGTATTCTTCGATTCCCGAATTAATGAACCGGACCCAGTTATTATACCGTATGTTCTGAATTTCAGCCTGGAATTCCGGGGATACGGCCACGGATTTATCGAAGGATTCGTTCATTTCATCGAATTTGCCGATCTCGTTATATATCTGTCCCTTTAAAAACCAGGCTTCCGCATTTTGCGGATTCGTCTCCAATTCATTATCGAGCGCACGCAATGCGTCGTCCCATTGCTGTTGTTGAATGTAGAGGCGGGCGCTGGTCAATTCGGGGGATGCACAATGAAAACTAAGAAACGCTAAAATTAGAACCACGAGGGAGGTCAAAATAAAGGTCGGAGACTGCCTCATGAAATGGCTCCTTATGAAATGTTCGTAGGTTGTTTTTGCCAAAAAAAGATGCACAAAGATACAAAATAATGCCAGGACTGTCAAGCAAAACTAGCGAGCAGGAACGCCTCAATTAAGCTCGTATATTTATGAGAAACAATCATATACGTTCTGCAGTCTTTCCTCCCGGCGTATAGTGTTTCCCATCGGTTTTTCCACGACGCATCCCCACTGTAAACGTACAATCACGGAATATCAGAAAAATTTTTTATATTGGACATCGATATGACAACCACATCACCGTCCCGTCGTCAATTCCCGATTAAACCCGTACTCCTCATTGCGTTGCTGCTTACAGGGGTTATCCTGCATCAATTGAAGATTATCGACATTTATCAATTATTGCGCATAGCAGAGCGATATGCCGAAATGTGGTGGTTCCCTCCGTTCATTATACTCATTAAAATCGTGCTCTATACATTTGCATTGCCGGGCTCAACGATGTACTGGGTTGCGGGCTTGCTCTACAGACCGCTGACCGCGACCGTTATCATCGTAATGGGGGGGGTACTCGGAGCGGTGAGTGCGTATTTCTTTTCCAGCACTATGTCGGGTGAGACCGAGCAACGGATATCGAACTCCAGGTTCTTCTCTCTCCTTCGTAAACACGGAGATTTTTTCACGCTCACTGCAGCCAGAATTCTTCCGAACTTTCCGCACTCGGTAATTAACTATGGATCCGGACTCATTCGGATCCCTTTCGTATCCTTTCTCTTCTCTACCATCATCGGCTTCACCGTGAAAGGTTATATCTATGCGGCTGCGCTTCACCAGGCGACCGAAGCCGACGATCTTTCCGACGTTTTGACTTTTGAAACCGCTTTACCGTTGGTTATTCTGACGGTACTGATCGTTATCGGCAAACTGATTCAAATCGGATTACACAGAAGAACTACCGCTCCTGAGTAGAGAATACCGCTGCACCGAGCGGGCCGGAACTTCCCACAGGTTATATGTTCGCCTCGTTCCCCCTCCCCGAAAAAAATTGGAATAACCGGGGAGCTGCTGCCGGGTAAAGTTTCTTAGAAAGGAAATAATTTGATATATTGCAATTCACACAACCGGAACAGGATACTTGCATGCAACGCAACCCCTATAATATTACCGGCATTCTGCTCGTCGTCATAGGCGTCCTTCTCCTGATCGGCAATTTTACCACGCTCGATCCGGGGAAATACTGGCCGGTATTTCTCATTCTTACCGGCATTTTCTTTTTCGGTCAATATCTGTCCGACTCATCGAAGAAAGGATACCTCATGGTATTCGGCATTCTGATTACCATCGGAGGCCTTTTCCTCTATACGTCGCTCACGGATTGGAACCGGATGGAATCTCTCTGGCCGATCTTTATCGCCGCGCCGGGAATCGGATTTTTCTGTATGTATCTGTCGGGATCGCCCGATCGGCAGTCTCTCTTCCCCGGAGCGATTCTCTTTGCATCCGCAGCCGCACTTGCCGTAATCACGACGGGCGGAAGTATATTTTGGTCGGTCGTCATGATGCTCGCGGGATTTCTCCTCATCGTACGAAGACGAAGCTGATGCCGGTTCCATGCGATGGAAAACCGAATGCCGGCTGGGTGTGCTTTTGATGTGAACATCCGGTTACGGACATATAGAAAATATCACCGACACTCCAACGAACCCATTCTCATTCGGGAAGATTTTCTGTGAAGCATTCTCTGCCTGCCTTCGACGACGTTCGCAGGGCACTTGAACGAATTAAAACAGATATCCATACCACTCCTGTACTCCATTCGTCGGGTTTCGACCGGGAGACGGGATGCACTGCGTTCTTTAAAGCGGAGAACTTCCAGCGAACCGGTGCCTTCAAGCTGCGGGGAGCCATTAATAAAATCAGATCTCTTCAGGATTCCGAGAAGACCCGTGGAGTCGTTACCTTCAGCTCGGGGAATCACGGGCAGGCGACGGCACTCGCCGCACGATTAGAAGGAATCCGATGCATCGTTGTCATGCCTCAGAACGCCTCCGAGTTTAAAAAGAAAGCGGCTTCCGGATACGGTGCGATCCTCGAGTTCGCCGGTACGACCTCTGAAGAGCGGATGACACGCGCCCTCGAACTGCAAAATGAATACGGCTCTATATTGGTACCCCCATACGACGATCCGTTCATAATTGCCGGACAGGGTACCTGTGCCGTCGAAATCGTAAACCAGATACCAGACCTCGATATTGTGCTCATACCGGTAGGCGGCGGCGGACTGATTTCCGGCTGTGCGATCGTAATCAAATCGCTCAATCCAAAGATTAAGGTCATCGGAGTCGAAACGGAAGGTGCAGACGACGCGAACCGATCTTTCAGAGAGAAAAAGCTTATCAGGTACGATAGAACTGAAACCATCGCAGACGGTATGCGAAACCTCTGCGTCGGGGATCTGAACTTCGAGGCGATAGTTACCTATGTAGACGATATGCTGACGGTGACCGACGACGGGGTTCGGGATATGATGAAATTTTTCTTTGAGCGGATGAAGATCGCTGTAGAGCCGACAGGGGCCGTCTCCGCTGCAGCGATCCGGACGCATTCCGGAATATTCAGCGGGAAGCGCGTCTGCGCAATTATCAGCGGGGGTAATATAGGAACGGCGGATTTCTGCATGCATGTACCATCTGTACCGGAAACTTAGATTCTCCTTCGCTCCGATAAGATCTTTATCTATCGTATATTCTACCGACGAAAGGAAAAACTATGTGCGGAAGATTCTCCCGTAAAGCGACCCTCCAGGCGATCATCGACGAATTCGAGGTCGAGGAGGTAACGAGCTCGATAGAGCCGAGTTATAACGTAGCGCCCGGTCAGCAGGTTGCAGTGATCATCGATTCGGAAAAAAGAAAACTCGGTACAATGAAATGGGGGTTTATTCCATCCTGGTCGAAGGATCCCGCGATAGGATCCCGGATGATCAACGCGCGTGCCGAAACCGTCGCAGAAAAACCGAGCTTCCGGAATTCGTTCCGCAGAAAGAGATGTCTCATCGTTGCGGACGGGTTTTTCGAGTGGAAACGGGAGGAAAATGGTAAAATTCCAATGCACGTCGTGATGAAATCGGGAAGGCCATTCGGATTTGCGGGGCTGTGGGAGATCTGGATATCGCCGGAAGGAGAGAAAACCGCGACATGCACGATCATCACCACTAGTCCGAACTCATTGATGGAACCGATTCACAATCGTATGCCCGTCATTCTGCCGAAGCAACAGACAGGCACCTGGCTCAACCCGAAGCTTGAGGACAGCGCCGCTTTGCTCCCGCTCCTACTTCCCTATCGGGCCGAGGAGATGGAGGCTTATCCTGTTTCGAAACTCGTCAACTCGCCAAAGAATAATTCGTCCGAAGTGATAGTACCGTTGGAGAGATAAATGCGGACGGAGCCGAATCGCCGGTGCACGCCCGCGGCCGCATTACTCCGTTCCCTCACTCCTGTGCTTATGCTTCGTGATCTTTTTCTGCTCCTTACTCAATTTCCGTTCTTTCTCTTTCCGTTTGAGCCGAACCTGTTTTTCCGCCATCGCAGCATGGTAATCCTGCTCACGCGCAAGTTTGATAAAACTGTCGTAACGGTTCCTCGTTATCGTACCATCCTCGACGGCGCGGATGACGGCACAGCCCGGTTCGTGCATATGCGTACAATCGTTGAACCTGCATTCAGTCGAGAGATCGAGCAATTCTTCGAATGCATTGAGGAGCATTTCGCCCGCATCCCAGGGGGCGAACTCCCGCATGCCCGGCGTATCGATCAGAATGCCTCCTCCGGGAAGCAGAACCATCTGACGCATGGTAGTTGTATGTTTTCCTTTCGCTTGTTCAGATCTGACCTCCGAGGTTGACAGGAGATCTTCGCCGGCAAGCCGATTGATGAGTGTGGATTTGCCGGAACCTGAAGGACCGATGCAGCAGGCCGTCGTGCCGGGTTTGATAAACGCTTGAATTCGTTCGATATCGTCCCGGTCGAATGCGTTATATGAGATGCTGTGAATCTCCGAAGATATCTCACCCACTTTTTCCATACAAGCGCTTACCACATCGGCCGGCACGAGATCGCGTTTGCTGAGTAAAAATACGGGATCGGCTCCGCTCTGTTTGACCGCCAGCAAGTATCGTTCGAGTCTGCGAACGTTAAAAACGGCATCGAATCCATGTACGATAAAGACGCGGTCGATATTCGATGCAATGATTTGTTCTTCGAATTTCCTACCTGCGGTTTTGCGCTTTAGAACCGAATACCTTGGCAGGAGAAAATGTATGACCGCTCTGTTCCTGTCTTCCGAAATTGTTACGGCAACCCAATCGCCCACCGCCGGGAAATCTGCGCGCGAAGTCGCCGAGAACATTATTGAGCCCGTCACCTCAGCGGAGATCTCCGTATCGCCGACGCTGATCCGGTAGAGCTCCCTTCGCTCGGCGGTTACGCGCGCTATCTCAAAACCCTTCTCGATATAACCGGCGCCCGCCTCCCGGAAATACTCATGAAAACCGAGACGCGATAGATCGGGACGTGTATCCATGTATAGTTTTTATAGTTCAAAAATGAGAATATTCGGAACATTGAAAATTGAACGGACCCGGAAGGATCTACCTGCGACCCGGAGATCCCGGTACATCGATGCCGGAATTCAGATCCGGAGCGTTGAGGATGATGCTGTGGCTCTGCGGGATTCCGACATCTCCGGTATATTTATTCCGATGATGTTACGGAAAAAAGCTCTCATTTTCAACGCGAAGTTAGATGCCGAATGTATACGTGCATTTCAACATCAGGACATTTGTCGAGGGGCTGTTCAAGGTACGGTTAAGAAATGTGGCCGGACCGACATTATAGTCTGTGAGCCATTCGGCTCTCGAATGGGTCCAGACGAGAAACAGCGTTGAACCGGGAAGGTATTCGTATCTGAGAATGAAATTGAGATTCAGCGAGCTCTGGTTAAAGTCGGGATTTCTGTATTGTGTTTTATCGTACCCATTCTCGAGCGGCGACAGACTCCCGTCGTCATTGAGCGAGAAGAACCGTTGATAGGTACCGCGTGCCCAGAAATACTGGATATAGGCCTGGATATTGAGATCCGTCGTAAACGTATGCGTCATCCGGAAAATGGTACTGATCTGCTCCACGTCGCGGCTACCGAATACTGACGTTGTTTTGCCGTCGTCGATCAGACCTTCAACATTATTCACCCATCCGGTAAAATTCTCCGAGTTCCGATAACTCGGCGACACGGTTAATTCGGTCCGATCGCCCGCCTTTACGGTAACGGGAAGTCCGATGCGGCGCATCCATCCCCCCGTTCCGGTACTCAACAAACCTCCGTTGACTGCAATGACGACCGGTTTTCGGCTATCGGAGCTCGAGTAGAACCACCAATTAACTTCGTGCGGTACATGATAGACGCCCATACCTCTCGATTCGAAAGGATTGTAACCCGAAGCGGTAATATTTGCACCGGTCTCGGTATACCAGTAATTCATCCAGGTGATGCCGAGATAGGGTTCTATGCCGCGAAGAAAGGTATAGTGCGGTTCCAGAAGATGTGAATAAAAATTGAATTGAGAAAAGTTTATCCGCCGCACGATCCCGAAAGGTTCCAGGTGCCTGAGCTGCACCCACACGTAATAGATTGCGAAGTTATTGTATGAATTGAATCCGATGTCGTTCGGGTTAAAATCGCGCGAGTAAATATTCATTCCTGCCATCCCGTTGAGATGATCGTTGCTCTGAGAGCCGAGTCGTAACTGCCCATGATATCCTACTTGGTCTCCCTTCGGTGTAGCACGATGCGTAAATGAAATCAACCCGTCGGTAGTGAACGCGTAATCGTTGATATTATACTGCCAGTCGATACCGCCGGAGAAAGCGCGTCCTGTTTCCCCGTTCTCTCTGATGACGGATGTTGCTATGCCGCCGATGTACGATCCTCCCCCCGGCAATTCATATTGCACTCTGCCGACGGAATAATTGGTCATACTCTGGGTAAGATACCGGATATCGTCCTCGAACGGTTTGCTCAGAACTTTGTATGTTCTTCCGGTCGTTGCGTGGAGAAGGCCGTATCCGAGACCCCCGTCGGTTTTACCGCTCACCTTTGCCGCGCCGAGAATCGGAACTGCAGCGGGGTTTTTTCTCAGCTGCCAATCATTCGGATCGACCGATTCGGGTAGCGCGAAAAAATTCACCGGCCGGTCGCCGATGCGCCGGGTATAGAACATATGTGTCCGTAAAAGTCCGTCGCCGAGGGCGCCGACGGTTCGAAAGAGAGATATCCCTTCGATAAAGAACGGTCTTCGCTCCGGATAGAATGTTTCAAACGCGGTCAGATTCAGAATAACCTCGTCCAATTCGACCTGGCCGAAGTCGGGATTGATCGTAAGGTTCAGGGTGCTGTTATTCGACAGTCCGTACTCAAGATCGAGTCCGACGTTCAGATTCGGATCGATCTGCGTTACCGGTGCGGGTATCTGGTTTGAAGGCCAGCGGGTCGCACCAGCCAGTATATAGGGTTTAAGCAATATCGCACGCGACGGTCTTACGCCGTAAATACCTCTCAACGTACCGAATCGCGAGACAACGCTGCGTGAACTCTGGGGCAGCGGTGCCCAGAGTGCGAACTCGTTTTTTCGTTCTATCTGACGAGCCGCATTGAATCCCCAGATCTGTTCACTCGAATTCGAAAACCGGAGCGTCTGAAACGGTATCCGGAATTCCGCACTCCAACCGTTCTCGTGCATAGCGACGGCGGCATCCCAGAGTCCGTCCCAGTTAACGTCCTCCCGGTCCCCGTCTTCGAGCATCAGCAGATCGCGTTTGACCCCGGCGGCATTTACCTCAAAAAGATATGCGGTCCTGCGATCGAAATAGCTGTCGATAGCGATGGCAACGTAATCCGAAGATACCCTTCTGTCGCGACGGGTAAGTCTGCTGATTATTTTTTCGGGTTCATCGTCGTAGCAGATAAACGAAATGTAGAGAGATCTTTCGTCGTAAAGAATGCGGAGTTCGGTCCGTTCGGTCGCAGGTTGCCCGTCGTCCGGATCCCGTTGAATGAACGCATCGATAACCGGGGCTAGATTCCAAACCTCTTCATCCACCCTGCCGTCTATGGCAGGCGGATCGGTTATCCGGGTCGCATGCACGACAAGCGAAGATTCCTGGGAATATGCAGCGTGGATACAAACTGCGAATATCGCGGTGACAATGGTGAGCTTTATCATCGGTTCATTCGGCGACCTCGCAGGGGAAGCCGTTTAATGTTCGGTTTTCGGATCGTTTCGGATCCGGTATTTTGACCGAGATCCGGTCTATGGAATATTCTAACCGCCTATTTCACGGGGTATCCGTTTGATCTACATTTGCAACGGAGAATCCGCTTATCCCTTCTCTACGGAATCAAAAGCAATATGTTTCGAGGGGGTCGGAGGGATTGCATTATCTCTCGAAAATATATGCGTTATCGACCAATCTTGCGCCGTTTTCATCGCAAACCGCGAAGGATTGTCCACTGAATATAGATGCCGCACCGGTCCGACCGGTTGCACTAATCGCATAAAAATTTACATTGAATGTGGGTTTATCGCCCCGCCACAGATACGGCATCCTGGTCCTTTCAATGATGCGCCTACAGACCGAAATACATGCATCAGTCGGCGATTGTCCTCTGCCCATCTCTTCGACGACCTGGTAGCTTGCACATGTCTGCAGGTTAGCCTCGCCGCGTCCCGTTGAGCCTGCCGCTCCGAAATGATTATCGATATAGAGACCGGCTCCGATGATCGGAGAATCGCCGACGCGGCCGGGAATTTTAAATGCCAGGCCGCTTGTTGTGGTGCATCCTCCCATGTTTCCTTTAGTATCGAGTACATTGAGATTTATCGTCCCGCCCATGTCGATATAATTGCGAAGTTCGTCGGGAATCGATTCGCCCTCCGGCGTGATGTAGTCGTCGAACTTACTCTTGTTTTCGATCCAATACTGCCATAATTTTCTCGACCTCTCGGTAAGCAGGTTTTCTTCCTGAAATCCGTACATCCGGGCGAAATGCAGGGCACCCTCCCCGACAATTAAAACCCGTGTTGTGCGTTCGAGCACGAGCTTCGCCACCCGAGACGGGTTACGGATATTACGAAGAGCCGCAACAGCCCCGGCGCGGTGGGTAAGGCCGTGCATAACGGAGGCATCGAGTTCTACGATTCCCCGCTCGTTGGGCAATCCGCCGTAACCGACCGAGGTATCTTCCGGATCGTCTTCGTTAATGGTCACGCCGGCTACGGCTGCGTCTACGCAGTCGCCGCCCTGCCCTGGGCAATGATCTCGTACGCTTTCTCTACGGCAGCTAGACCGTTTCTGCTCGCGATCGCCACCGGCTTTGCCCCGTTCGTTTTAATCGCAGGAGCCCCGCTTAAATCCGGGGTCAGCTTTATCCCGAGAATTCCTGCAAGCCCCGCAAATACCCCTTTTCGGAGAAAATCGCGCCTGCGCGTCCCGGTATTCGAATAACTCATAATATTATCCTCGTGCGTTTGATGTTAGGAAAAGATAATCAAATACAAAGAGTTATAGCTGCAGGTAAAGCCGCGACAGGTGTGGTCTATTTAATGTAATAAATTACTGAGTAGCGACGTCCGTCCGCAGGCTCCTCCTACCGCAGCAGCAGTTCAGAACGGACCCCACTCCAGAAGTACGGGTGGAATCAGCAGAAGCAATCCGAGAAGCAGCAGAAAAAGCTGCAGGGGTAATATCCACCGGGCCCACACATCCCATGGAATTTTAGAGAGACCGAGTACGCCCATAAGTACGGGAGCAGTCGGAACGATCATATTCGTGAAACCGTCTCCCATCTGATAGGCGAGTACGGCGGTCTGCCTGGTTATTCCGACCAGATCGCTCAGAGGAGCCATGATCGGAATCGTAAGCGCAGCCTGTCCGCTTGCCGACGGGATGAAAAAGTTTATGCATGTCTGCGCAAGGAACATGCATTGAGCCGCGAGCACCGGATGTCCGATCGAAATGACCTGTGCGAGCCAGAAAAGGATCGTATCGACGATCTCGCCGTCCTGTGCGATAATCAGGATTCCTCTCGCAAATCCGATGATGAGCGCGGGTCCCACGAGATCCCTGGCGCCGTCGATAAAGGAAGTCGCGATATCGTTCAACTTTAAACCTCCGGCGACGGCGGCTGAAATACCCAACCCCAGAAACAGCGCTCCGATCTCGGTGACATACCATGAATACCAGAGAACGCCGAATATGAGACCGACGATCGTGAGGGCGAGAAGCGACAGAACGGCGATCTGGCCGCGCGTCAGTTGAGTTCGCTCCTCGAAGCTTGCCCCCTCGTCCTTCCAATGCTCCCTATCAAGCGCATATACCGTACTGGCCATGGGATCACGTTTAATCCTGGATGCGTATCGCATTACATAGAAAATTGAAGATGTGGTGAGCAGGAGCCAGATAAGTATTCGGTATTCCATGCCGGAAAGCGCCGGAAGCTCGGCCAGACCCTGTGCGATGCCGAGCGTGAAAGGATTGATGAAGGCTGCGGCGAAGCCGACGTGCGCCGCGACATAGCACATCGCGACGCCCGTGATCGAATCGTATCCGAGATTCCGTGCGAGAGGGATGAAGAGCAAAACGAACGGAATCACCTCCTCGCTCATGCCGAATGTTGCACCGGCAAGACTGAAGAGCAGCATCACCGACGGGATAAGGATCTTATCTCTCCCGGGTTTCTTTTTATGCGCACGGGCCAGGGCATGGATGGCGGCATCCATCGCACCTGTTTTAGCAATGACGGAGAAAACGCCCCCGAGAACGAGAACGAAGCCGATAATATACGAAACCTCGTTCATCCCCTTGAGTGGAGACATGAGCAGCGCACCGATTCCTTGAGGCACACGGTCGACATACCGAAAGGATCCCGGAACCGCGACCTCTCTGCCGTCGCGCAACGTATACGCATACTCACCTCCCGGAATAATCCAGGTCACTATCGTCGTAAGAACGGCAACCCCGAAGACGATAATCAGCGTGTTCGGAACTTTAATTTTCTTCGATTGCATGCATATCCGTTTGCTTTACCGGACGCGGCCGGGTAGGGATGTATCGTGTATAAAAATGCCGCGGACCTCGACTGATTCATTACTGTGCAGTCTCCTCAGCGGCATACATGACCATCTCCGCCGATTTCAAAAGATCCTCTATGAGGATAAATTCGTCGACACTATGAGGCTGTTGTGCGCCTATACCGAAATTTATAGCAGGTATACCCCGTTCGTTGAAGGAATTCGCGTCGCTGCCTCCCGTATAAACAATCGGCTCCGGTTTCAGACCGGCTCTCTGAAGTATACGTACGGCCTCCCGGTAAACCGGCAGGGCTTCCTCGACAACGAACGGCACGAACGATTCAGCCGTCGTTATTTCCGATGTTGCCCCCCGATCCTTCGCTGCTTCGGCGACCGTTTCCCGGATACGCTGCAAACGGTACTCTATCGTCTCCCGGTCGGGACCCCTGACCTCTCCCCGAAAGACCACGGCAGGCGGAACCACATTGGTGGCTTCGCCTCCCTGGATCATACCGATGTTCATCAACACACCGTCGGGGAGCCTGCCCTGTGGGAGCCGGTGTATAATATCCGAGGCTATAGCGATCGCGTTAATTCCCGATTCAGGATGAATCCCTGCATGTGCGGCCCTCCCTCTGATCGCGACCGTAAATCCGACGCACCCATAGCAGTGTTGAATGAAAACACCCGGCCTCTTCGAACAATCGAAGACAAGCGCGGAGGCGGCGCCGGGGATTGAACTCCATTCCACATTCTTCGATCCCATTGTCCCTGTCTCCTCGGCTGCCGTGAAGAGAAAAACGCAATTTGCCGGATTCAGCCGGTTCTCATCGATTTCACGCATCGCGAATAAAAGCGCGGCAACACCAGCACGGTTATCCGCTCCTAAAATCGTCTTTCCGCCGGTATGTATCCGTCCCGCTTCGACAACCGGGTTGAGATCCTTCGTCGATCCGACCGTATCCATGTGCGCACAGATGATGCATACCGGTTTTTCGACATCGACGGAACGGGGCACGCAGAGCAGATTGGGACAGGTTCCTCCCGGCGGGATACCACAATCGATGAATCGGAACGACCGTCCTGCGCCTCGTTTGATGAAAGCCGCGACCGGACCCTCATGGAAAGAGACCGCATCGATCACGACGAGTTCGAGGAATACAGAAACGATGCGATCCGGATGTACGGCCATGTTCAAATTTTATCGTGGAGTATGAGGGCAAGCTGT
>CAZBUK010000005.1:0-38308 GCA_964495085.1 uncultured Ignavibacteriales bacterium | reverse complement strand
TTGCATGAATCTGAAAATAAGCATGACTGACGAGAGATGCAATCTATGCAGATAACCCGACAACGGCTCCTCCCTGCACAGGACTCCGCGATGGTCTTCTACAGTTCCATTGACTTTCCGCAGGGCTCTTTGTATACTACATAAATTTCACAGTGATACACGAGAATCCCATTTACCCTATCCCGCAACGGGCTCGATGAACCGACGAAAACTTTTCCGGACAATAGAAAACCTCACTCCCGATAATTACGCCTCGACCGACGAACTCTTTCAGAGCGTCATCGAAGAAATTCTGAAGAACGAAGAGATCAACATTACGGGAGCCCGCGTCTGGCAATTCGACGATCGTTCATACTCATACCAGCTCAGCAAGCAGATTGGAAATATCGAACGGATCGAGAACGGGTTCCGTTTATTTGTGGATGAATACCCGCTTTTTAACGAGATTTCCGAACAGCGGTCGGTGATGGGAATCGAAACGAATCCCCGGCTTCGGGCTATCGGTATCAAGAACTATGCCGCGACGGGTGTGGGAGAAAAGATCAGTCTCAACGGGAGACAGTTTTACCCGTACATCCTTGCGTTCAATTCGGAGAAACTGGACGAGGATCTGCTCGACACGCTGAACATCATCAGTTCCGCCATCTCGTCGTTCATGCGGAGCAAACGGTTCGAGCAGGAATCCGAGGTAATTCACCTGGAACTTGCGCGTGCGCGAGAGATACAGAACGCCATTCTTCCTCAACATCAGTATAAATTCGGCAATTACGAGATTTACGGAACCACCATTCCCGAACGCCATGTCTGCGGCGATTTTTTCGACTATATCGAGATCGGAGAGGACGCCCGCCATCTCGGAGTTGTTGTCGGAGATGCGGCCGGCAAGGGTATGTCCGCTGCGGTTCAGGCGCTCTATATATCCGGAGCCCTCAGGCTTGGTGCTGCCCACCAGATAAAACCTTCGGCATACATACGTACAATCAATAAGATGATCACCCGTACCTTTCCGGACGAACGGTTTGCAACTCTTTTCTATGCGGAGTTGTTCGATAACAAGAGCGGTTCATGTCTCTATGTGAACGCCGGGCATAACAGCCCGATCTACTACAATTTTAAAACAGAGGAAATCAGATATCTCGAAAGCACCGGCGGGGTTCTCGGGCTGTCCCCTGAACAACAGTACTCTTCCGAAAATATAAACCTGCGGGAGGGCGATCTGCTGGTCTGCTATAGCGACGGCATTACGGAAGCCGCAAATGCCGATTCGGAGTTTTACGGTGAGGCGCGGCTCGAGAAACTGATCCTCTCACAGGCTCACAACAACCCGCGTGAGATCGTGCAAGCCGTCATAGAAGAAGTGATGCAGTTCAGCTCCCACGGTACATATCAGGACGATAAAACGCTGGTCGTCGTGAAGCGCGTCAAATAATATCATCGCCCATATAGGGACGATACCGGAGACTTTATGAGTTCTTTTCGATTCTCTTCCACCGGGGCTCTTTCGCCGTTACTGGTACTTTGCGTACTCGCCATCGTATTTTCACTGAGTTTCGTATTTATACTCTTTGCGGCGGCCGCCGCCGGATTGGTGATCGTCGGCCGGCTGCTATATCGTGTCCTCGCTCCGAACAGAGAGACACGTCTCAAGCATACCACACACAGACATGAGCCCGGGCCAGAATCCGCAGGAGGATATGCGGATTACACTCTGATCGATTCCGACCGACACGATCCCGACAGAAACGTTTAATTATTATCTTACAGTATGAGCGAATTTATATCCCCCGAGCCGCAGGTTCGTCTTGAAAAATCTTTTTCTACACCTTTTCTAAACGTTATCGCCACGGCGCGCACCTGCTATTCGGCAAAGGGCATCATCAAGGATCAGGATAATATTCCGTTTGAAAAATGGGAGCCGTTGGCGAAAAGCATCTACGATGCGGGTCATCATACGACGTTTCAGCATGCCTATGTCCAGTTCTCTCTTTCGAATGTCTCGCGTCAGTTCATCTGGAGCTTTCTCCACAGCCACCCTTTCTACAATTCCGAACAGGTGAGCCAGCGCTATGTGCGCATACGCGACGGCGGATATTACATCCCGAACCTCCGGGGAGAGGCACAGGATCTGTACAGCAGAACGGTCGATATGCAGATCGACGGATACAATCAGCTCATCGAACTGCTGGAAGAATCGACCATGCGACAGTATTATAAGCGGTTTCCCGCACGACGTAACTACCCGGAGAAATACCGCCGCGATATCGTTAAAAAATGCCAGGAGATCGCCCGGTACGTTATGCCCGTCGCAACGTTCGCATATATGTACCATACCGTCAGCGTCGTCACGCTGCTGAGATATTACCGGCTTGTGGAACAGTACGATGCGCCTGCGGAACAACGGACGGTTGTCGGGAAAATGGTGGAGGCATTACTCGATTTCGACCCGCTCTATAAAAGCATACTCGAAGAACCGATCCCCCTCGAAATGACGCCCGAAGCGCAGTTCTTCCAGACCCGGCTCGGTGGGGGTAGAAACGGAACTGCCTACCGCGACGAATTCAGGCGCGAATTCGATGCGTCGCTCGGCGGCAGAGTCTCGAAACTGATCGACTGGAAAACGCGCAATGAAGAAATACTCGCAGCGTCGGTCCGCGAGGTTCTCGGCATCCCTGCCTCGATGCTATCCGACGACGAAGCGATCGAGCTCGCTTTGCACCCGGCGAAGAACACGCTGCTCGGCGAGTCGCTCGTCCTGACTACGCATTCGAAGCTTTCGAGGTCGATGTACCATGTACATTATTCCTTCCGGAAGAAGCTGAGCCACACGGCAGACTCTCAGGATCAGCGTCACCGCATGACGCCGGGATCACGACCCTTGTTGGTAAACCATTTGACGGAAGAGCCGGACTACATAACACCCGCGCTCGTCTATGAGGATTCGCGGGTCAAACAGCTCTACGATCATCTGATGGAGAGAACATGGGAGAGTATCGGAAAGCTTCTCAGGCTCGGTGTCTCCGCTGAACAAGCGGCATATCTGCTCCCCAATGCGGCCGCAATCCGTTTCACCGAATCAGCAGATCTTCTGAACCTCCATCACAAGCATGCGATGAGACTCTGTTATAATGCGCAGGAGGAAATCTGGAAGGCATCGCTGGATGAGGCCGAGCAGATTCGGAACATCAATCCACGTATAGGCAGGTATCTTCTCCCCCCATGCTCCATCAGGAACCTGGCAGGGACCAGGCCGATCTGTCCCGAGGGAACGAGATTCTGCGGAGAGAAGGTATGGCGACTCGATATCGGAGAATACGAGCGGGTCATCTGAACCGTCGCGATACGGAAAGGAATTTCTTTCCCGCCTGATCGCTCATCTTATACTGCGAAAACAACCTCTTCATGGATCATCAAAAAAAATTCTTCGCGATCGCGGGCAATATCGGATCCGGTAAATCCTCCCTCACAACGAAGCTCAGCGAATTATACGGTTGGAAAGCGTATTTCGAATCGGTTGACGATAATCCATACCTTCCGGATTTTTACCGGGATATGAAGCGGTGGTCGTTCCACCTGCAGGTATACTTCCTGTCGAAACGCTTTCAGAACCACAAAGAGATCGTGGAATCGTCCGAGTCGGTGATTCAAGACAGATCGATCTACGAGGATGCCGAGATCTTCGCTCGGAATCTGCATGAGATCGGCATGATGGACGAACGGGATTATAATAATTATACCGCTCTCTTTTCGGTCATGGTCGAGTACCTGAAGCCCCCGGATCTCATGATCTACCTTAAATGCAGCGTCGATACGCTCGTGGAGCAGATCAGGAGAAGGGGCCGATCGTACGAGCAGTCGATCCCGAGAGACTATCTCGAGCAGCTGAACGTTCACTACGAGAGATGGATCCGCTCCTACCGCCGGGGACCGCTGCTTATTATCGAGACCGACCGTCTGGACTTTGTTCACCGGGAAGAAGACCTGCACAGCGTTGCATCGCGGGTGCGCACCAAACTCGCAGCCGCGCAAGTTGAATAGGATGCATGCGGGATCATCCGCAGGCTGCGAGGATTTCTAGGAGGTAACAAATATATAGATGGCGACAACGACGAGAAACCCTCCGAAAAACCTTCTCAGCCGGTTGACCTCCGTCCGGTGGGTTACCGCCGCTCCGATCTGGCTGAACAACACGCCGGATACGATAACAGGCAGCGCCGCCCCGAGATGTACGTAACCGAATGTAAACGTCGGAAGATCTGCTTTTCCCCATCCGTTCGCCATATACCCGAGCGACGCAAAGAAGGTCGTACATACGATGACCGCACTTGATGTGCCGATCGCCTTCTTGATCGGGAAATTAAGGAACTGATACATCATCGGAATGGAGAATACGCCGCCTCCGACTCCCGCGAGCGACGATACAAATCCGGTCATGGCACCTATCCCCGCGAGACCGAGTAGACGGAGATTCGGGCGCCGGTTGTCGGTTATTTCTTTCGCTTGGAAAACCAGCCGCAACCCGGCAAAAAATATAACCGCAGAAAATATTTTCCGGAGCGCTATGCTGCTCAGCTGGTCTGCAATCCATGACCCGGCAAGTGCGGTTGCAATACTCGTTACGGCAAGAATAAGCACCGCACGGGGCAGTACGTTGCTGTTTTTGTAATGACGGTATGAGCTGGAGAGAGACGTGAAGGTGGATACGAAGAGGCTCGTACCGAAAGCGACATGTGCGATGATGGACGCCTCTACGCCCGTTCTTGAGTAGATGAACAGCAGCATCGGAACCAGCACGATACCACCGCCGACGCCGAAGAAACCGGCGGTAAAGCCCATGATGCACCCGGTTCCGATGAGAAGCGCGATCAGCGAGAAGTCCATGAGGGAGTGGAGATCATTCGGCGGCAGTCAACTGCATCTGATACAATGGTTTGTTCTTGATTATTTCTACCGCGGTTTTCAATTGGGGATCGTATTTCAATTCCGCGACGACTTTTCCGCGTTCGCCCCTATACCTTCCCGCAAGTTCGATTTCCAGTTCGCGGACGATGTCTCCCCGATGCCGTTCGAATATCCGTTTCTTCTCCTCTTCGATCGTGGAGTCCAGACCGTCGAGCGCCTCGAGGAATTGCCTGTTATAGTTTTCTCTGTCTGCGTATTCTTTGAGTTCGTTCAATTTAATCTCGGTAAAATCCCGGTATTCGAATTTCTTCCGGGCGATGAAGTTCCTGAATGATTCGATTGTCCGTTCATCGACAATAACCTCGTCCTCCGCCTCGGGGTGATTGTGAATATAGTTCGTTGCAAACATGAACACCATCGAACGGCGGTTTAACTCGGCAATATACCTGCCGGTCTCCCGGACGGTCACCGCAGAATCGGGCAGGATACCGTTCCCTTCATAAACGGGGCGTCCAGCTGCCGTATGATATGCCTGCCTGAGGCTATCCGGATGTACCGCGAACAAACCCCGCGGGGCGTTCGCCAGATAATCGGCTGTCTGGATGCTTCTTCCGCTCGGTGTATAGTAGCGGGAAGTCGTCATCTTCAGCTGCGTCTTCGGATTGAGCTGCGAAACGGTCTGAACCAATCCCTTTCCGAAGGAACGTGTACCGACGAGCACTCCGCGATCGAGGTCCTGAACGGCTCCAGCAACTATCTCGCTCGCACTCGCGCTGCTGCCGTTGATCAGCACCACGAGGGGGGTTTCGGGGAAGAGCGGGTCCTGTGATCCAACGTATCGCCGCACCGAATCGGATGTCCGGCCCCGCGTCGATACGATGAGCGTGCCCCGCGGTACGAACAGATCGGTAATCTCCACGGCGGCATCGAGCAGACCCCCCGAATTATTGCGCAGGTCGAGTATGATTCCCCTGATGGAACCTTTCGTATTGAGTTCACGAAGCGCGTTGCGGACCTCACCTCCCGCACCCCGTGAAAATCGTTCCAGACGGAGATACACGATATCGTCGCCGATGAAATCCGCAAACGTCAGATTTCTGACCCGGATCGATTCCCTGACGAGCGTGAATACAAGGGGAACCTCGTGGCTGTCCCGTTCGATCATGAACTCGACGACGGTTCCCGGTTCTCCGCGGACCTTCGACCTGATCTCATCGAGCCGGAGCGGTGAGATATTCCCGCCGTTGACGCTGATGATACGATCGCCCACCATGATGCCCTGTTTGAAGGCAGAATGACCGTCGGATACCGATGTGACCGTCACCTGTTCGTCGCGTACGCCAATGGTAATACCGACACCTCCGTACCGGCCGGTGGTCAGTAGATCCACTTCCTCCCGTCCGTTCTCGTCGATATAATTCGTATACGGATCGAGGGTACCCAGCATACCCTCGATACCCGCCTGCATAAAAAATTCGGGATCTATCTCGTCGACGTAATTATTTATAATCTCCTGATAGACTCTTCCGAAGAGTTCGATCGACCGGTTGATCTTGATATACCGCTCGTCGTCGGCGAAGCTCTGAGTCCCCGCGAAAATCAATGAACCGATTAAAAAAATCTGTACAACCCTGCGCTTCATACGTAACATACTCCGGTACATGGTTACTCCTCCCTATGGGTTATTCGTCCGGAATCGCGCATGCTCCCCGCTTCGGTTGGAAGAAGTACCGATACGCAATTCCAAATTTCATATGCAATATTCTGCTCGTCCTGTTCGCCGTCGATAACCCTGAAGCGGGGCTCGATCTTTGCAAGCTCCAGGAATCCGTCGCGTACCCGGGTGAAGAATGCCCGCCCTTCCTGTTCCATGCGGTCGGCAATCTTTCCTGCGATCCGCTGCCGCTTCTCAATAGTCTCTACGGAGACATCGATAAAATAAGTCAAATCGGGGATAAGTCCATCGGTGGCGATACGGTTTATCATCCGGATTGATTCCAGATCTACTCCCCTTCCGTATCCCTGATAAGCTGTCGTAGAATCGACATACCGGTCGCAAACAACGGTCGCACCCCGCTGCAACGCCGGCCGGATGATCTCGCGAACGACCTGGGCGCGCGCGGCCGAAAATAAGAGCGTTTCGGCGACCGGGTCTATCCGGTTTCCGACGTCAAGCAATACCGTACGAATATGCTCGCCTGCTCCGGTTCCCCCGGGCTCCCGTATGAATACAATCTCTTCACCCGCTGCCTCCAGTCGATCACCCAGTATCCGCGCTTGCGTCGATTTGCCCGAGGCATCCAATCCTTCGAAGGTTATCAGCATAAGGCCAAAGTACATATTTTGACGATATAAAGCAATGCGAAATGTCTCATCGGGTCCGGTTGAAGAATTAGCTATTTTTAATTACTTTGGGTGAATCGATAATACATTCCTACATGGATAACACGCAGAAACCACATATACCCGTCCAGAATGAGGATTCCGTCCCCAGGAAAACAGAATCCAGGGATGAGGATTCGGAGCTGATACGGAAGGCGGTAGCGGGCGACCAGGACGCGTATTCGCGGCTGATGAATAAATACCGGGATGCCATCTATAGTCTCATATTCAGAATGGTACACGATAAAACCGAAGTGTACGATCTGACCCAGGAGACGTTCGTGAAGGCATTCAATTCGCTCAGCTCGTTCAACCATATGTACGCTTTCTCGACCTGGCTATATAAAATCGCCTCAAATACCTGTATCGATCATCTACGTAAGAAAAAAATTCACACTTTTTCGATCGATCAATCCTTTGAATCGGAAGGGGAGGAATACAGTTACGAGCTCCCCGACAGGACCTACGAACCGGATAAAGGTATAATATCCCGGCAACGAAACAGCGTCATCCAGGAAGCTATCCAATCCCTCCCCGAAAAGTATAAAAGTGTGATTATTCTTCGGCATATCGATGAGAAGAATTATGACGAAATTGCAGAAGAACTGGATATCCCACTTGGTACCGTAAAAGCACATATTTTCAGAGGACGGGAACTGCTCTACAAATACCTCCGGAAACGAATAAGGGAATATTAGGATTTTTGCAACAATTTCTCCTCCCCGGCCGTATACCTAAAGTGTGAAAATGTACCCGAAAAGCATATATATGATTATTAAACCGAAACGGGGCAAACGGTGAAGAATCGCGTTCGAATACCGGCGGCGTGTACGTTGGTTCTCGGTACAATTATCGCCGCGAACGCTCAATCGCAGTATCATAAGGAGATACTGTATACGGGCGAGGAGGCTGTCGCGGTACGCCTTGAATCGGCTTACGGTAGGGTACATCTCGGTCGCGGCCAGACGGATAAGATCGTAGTCGCCGACATGCTCGTCGAGCCCTCGCAGGATTTCATCACCGATATTCATTACCGGATTGACGATGGGCTGGGGAAGCTCAAACTCGAGCTCAAACCGCCCGAACGTCAGAAGAGAACGATCAGCCTCGGCAATCTCGACTCCGGGACATGGGAGCTTCAGTTCATCGATCATATTCCGCTGCAGTTCGATATCGAGCTTGGTGCGGGCAAAGGCAATTTCGATTTTACGGGTCTCCGGGTCAATAAGTTGAATTTAAGCACCGGTGCGAGCACTGTCTCTCTCCGATTCGCGGAGCCAAACAAAGGCTCAATCGAACATATGAAGATCGAATCCGGAGTGAGCAGGTTCACGGCCGATTTTTTATCGAATGCAAATTTCAAACAGCTGTCATTCCAGGGAGGGGTGGGATCGTATGTTCTCGACTTCGGCGGCGAACTATCCCACGAGGGATTTGTAAACGTGGATGTAGGATTGGGAAGCGTTACGCTCATCGTTCCGCCGCATATCGGCGTTAAATTGATCGCACAACAGCGTTTGTTCTCTTCGGTCGACGTGCCGAATGATTTCGGAAAAAACCAAAGGAATGAATATACATCTCCCAATTACGAAACCGCAAAGGGAAAGCTGACCATCAAAGTCGAGGCCGGAATGGGCAGCGTGAAACTGAAAAGATAAAATATCCGGCAACAAAAGATATTCAGCGATGAACAGTCCGCAGTTTGCGGACTTTTTTTATACGACCGGTTCAGTCCGTATAAAATTCTCCCGTTCCGTAAATGCTCGAGGCCCAGAGAGCGAGCAATATAGCGATCGATGCGATCGCTTTTTTTTCGTTCTCGACGGGAATCACCAATCCGTACGTATCGACGACGAACTGCATATTGTCGAGTATCTTACGGATCTCCTGCTTCGTAACTTCGCCATGCCAATACGTCACGAGCGCCACGAGCATCTCTTCGTGACGCCTGAGAAATTCACCCATCGAGATCACCTCTCTGCTCCTCGCCGTTCTGGGTTTGCATATCGTCAGCAGATCGCCGACATAATCGTCCCAGTTTTCTGCGAAGTCGCTGTTCTCGGGACGGCGCAGATATTTCGCCCGGTGTATGGAAAACTTCGCCTTAATGGGAACCCGAAAGTTAGGGATGATCGGATGCAGATCGAATATGGGACGCGAGTCGTCGTACAGATCGGCATCGTAGTACGCCCACCGTTTTTTCAACTGCGGCCATGTAAGAATGTTCATGACAGGAGCGGTCTTCGAATCGATAATGACGAACCTGCCGTTCGTCTCGCGTTGTCCGTAGACGACGGTAATCCAGTGATTCCATTGATCGACGCAGAGGATGCACGGCCTGTTTTTTCTCAGATTCGATAGAAGTACCTTTCGCGCAAGGAGTGGTTCGCGTCTGCGTATCAGTTTCATTTCGCAGTCGAGTTTTCTTGCGGCTTTCGCAAGCTTTATCTCGTCGGTTCCCGACCACCAGTGCGTGCCGGCAATCCGCGCGATCCTTGTCTCATCCGCAAAGGTTCCCAGCATGATGAGCGCATGCTTTAACGCGAACGGCCCGCAGGTCCACTTATTCGGTTGAGGATATAATCCCATTGAAGTCGTACTGAGGTGAGCGATTTTTTTCTAAACTATCGATTTCGTATCTTAAATGCAACCTGATTCGCACTCGTACGGGTTACAGTCTCTCAGCACCCATCGACCGGATTTCAATATGACAAGCACCAAAGTTACCATCCTGTACAACGAACCCCATCCCGACGAAATCCCGGAAAAAATTTCTGGGAAAGATCTCGATTTCGAGCCGTACTTCGACATGAACGTTCCGTCTCCCGAAGAGGATATCCGCACGATGGCGGAAGCTCTGACTAAGGAGGGATTCGAGACATATGCAGTCAACCTGAAGGATAGGTTCACCATGCTTTACCGGATCCTGGTCCGTGAAAAACCGGGGGTCATATTCAATCTCGTCGAGGTCTTTAACGATTCGCCCTGGGATGAGTTCAAGGTCGCCGGATTGTACGAGTTGCTCAAAATTCCATTTACCGGAGCGCCTGCCTTAACGCTCGGCTTATGCCAGCGGAAGATGCTCACCAAACAGATACTCCTCGCAAACGGAATTCATACTCCGCGGTTTAAGAAATTCAGCAAGCATAACATTCCCCAGCGCCACGGCCTGCGGTATCCCCTGATAGTCAAACCGGCGCGCGAGGATGCAAGCGCCGGAATCGAGAACGAGTCCGTGGTCTTCAACCGGGAAGAACTCCTGGTGCGGGTCGAGTACGTAAATGAAGTTTACCAGCAATCCGCCCTGGTCGAAGAATTTATCGACGGTCGCGAGTTGAACGTTGCTATACTCGGTGATACCGATCCCGTTCCGCTCCCGATTTCCGAGATCGATTTCTCGGAGATGCCCGACCATCTTCACCGTATCGTCAGCTATCAGTCGAAATGGGAGCCGACGCATGAATCTTACCACAAGGCATTCCCCGTTTGTCCCGCTGATCTTCCGAAAGCTACGACCAGAAAAGCGCACCAGATGGCATTGAAAGCATTTCAGATTATGGGTTGCCGCGACTATGCACGCATCGATATGCGTCTCGGAAAGGATAAAAAACTATATGTGCTTGAGGTAAACCCGAATCCGGATCTGGCGCCCGAGGTAGGATTTATGCGCAGCGCCCAGGAATACGGTCTGAGTTTCGGGAAAGCATTGGGCGAGATCGTAAAATTCGCCGTTGCGCGGGGTTGAAACGACTTGCGCGGGCCGGGATGACAGATGCTCCTTCCATGCATCCTGCATTTCCCGCACGCCTAAAAGCGTCATGAGTACTATTCGCCGAGATCTTCCTTCAGCTTCGCAAGATAATGCAGAGCTTCAAGGGGAGTCATACGCTCCGGCTCCAACTTTTTGATCTGCTCCCTCAGCTTATCATCCTTGATCTCGAACAGCGTCATCTGGAGTTCTTCGGCGCCGTCGCGCAGACTCTTTCGCAGCTCTTCCTTCTGAGAACTCTTCCGTTCATCTACGTCTCGGAGTGAAAGTCCCGATTTCTCCAGATTCTTCAGTATCAATTTCGCACGGTCGGTAATCTCTTCCGGCAGCCCCGCCAGCCGGGCGACTTGAATTCCGTACGAGTGATCGGCAAAACCAGGCACCACCTTATGAAGGAATATTACCTTATCGCCGTATTCGCGGACATCGACGCGATAATTCTGGATGCGTGGGAAGAGGCCCGCCAGCTCGTTCAATTCATGGTAATGAGTCGCGAAGATGGTCTTGGCGCCGAGCCGTCCGTGAATGTATTCCGTCAATGCCCATGCGATGCTGATGCCGTCGAACGTACTTGTCCCTCGTCCGACCTCATCGAGCAGAATCAGGCTGCGCTCGGTCGCGGTATTGACGATATTCGCCGCTTCGTGCATCTCAACAAGAAATGTGGATTCTCCGGATGCAATGTTGTCCGAGGCGCCGACACGCGTGAAGATTTTATCGACTATCCCGATATCCGCCTTCTCCGCGGGTACATACGAACCAATCTGGGCGAGCAGTACGATCAGGCCGACCTGCCTGATGAAGCTCGACTTTCCGCTCATGTTCGGACCGGTTATGATCAGAATCTGATGCGATTCGAGGTCGAGGAGCGTATCGTTCGGGACATAGCGTTCGCCGGGGGGGAGCAATGATTCGATCACCGGGTGTCGACCGGATATAATCTCGATTCTGTCCCCGTCCGTCACCGACGGACGGACGTATTTGTTTTTTCGTGCGATAGCCGCAAATGAGGAGAGTACATCCAGCATTGCAATTGCCGCGGAGTCAGTCTGAATTGCCGCCGCCTCAGCTGCGACGGTTTCACGAAGCCGGTTAAACAATTCAGACTCCAGCCTGGCGATGCTCTCCTCGGCATGCAGTATCTTCTCTTCATATTCTTTCAGGTCCGGCGTGATGAACCGTTCCGCATTCGTCAGCGTCTGTTTCCGGATATAGTCCGCCGGTATCTTCTCTTTATGTGTGTTCGTAATTTCGATATAATAACCGAACACTCTGTTGTATCCGACCTTGAGAGAGCCGATACCCGTCCGTTTGCGTTCCTTCATCTGAAGGTCGGCTATCCACGATTTCCCCGAACTGGAGAGATTTCTGAGTTCATCAAGTTCCGCGCTGTATCCTCTTCTGATAACGCCTCCGTCCGACAGGAGGATCGGCGGATCGTCGTTAACTGCTTTTTTGATCTCCCTGACAAGATCCCCGAGCGGATTTAGCTCACCATCGATCCTCTTATGAAGTACAGATAGCAGACCGTTCGTCTCCGCTTTCAAAGAGGGGACGACCTCAAGGATCGAACAGAGCTGTACGACTTCGCGGGGATTCGCCCGTCCGGTACAGATCTTTCCGGTAAGTCTTTCGAGATCTCCTATGGTATCGAGGATGCGTCGAATGGCTTCGAGCTTTACAGATTGTTCAGAGAGCTCCTCAACGGCGTCGAGCCGCTCGCGGATGGGATCAAGTTTTTTTAAAGGCCGGGATACCCATTGCTTGAGCAATCTCCCTCCCATCGGGGTCAGGGTCCGGTCGAGGAGGGAGAAGAGGGTCCCCTCCCCTCCTCCCGACATCAACTGGGTCGTTATCTCGAGATTGCGCTGTGTCGACTGGTCGAGGACGATGTAATCCGAGGACTCATACGGTCGGAGTCGTCTGATATGCGATAAATTTGATTTCTGCGTCTCCTGCAGATAATTCATAACCGCGCCGGCCGCGACGATGCCGATCTGGTACTGTTCGCATCCGAACCCCTTCAGCGTCTGTGTCCGAAAGTGGGAGAGCAGCAGTTCATACCCGTAGTCATAATTGAAGACCCAATCGTCCACCTTTGTGAGCAGCGGAGCGACGGTCCGGCCGGCATACGATTTCCGGAGCATTGATTGGATCGATTCGAAGTCGCGTTTCTGTACGAGCACTTCGGAAGGACGTATCGATGCCATCTGATCCGACAGTTCGCGGAACGCGAATTCTCCGATGAAGAATTCACCGGTTGATATATCGACAAACGTGAATCCTATGATTTCTCCGCCGTTCGCGACGGCATGCGGCAATGCCAGAGCGGCGAGGTAATTGTTCTGTTTCTGATCGAGCACCTTTTCGGAGAACGCGACTCCGGGAGTTACCACTTCGACGACGTCCCGTTTGACTATCCCCTTCGCAAGCTTCGGATCCTCAAGCTGTTCGCAGATAGCCACCCGGAATCCCGCTCTAAGGAGCTTCGGCAGGTAGGCTTCGAGTGCATGGTAGGGAAAGCCCGCCAGCGGAATTTCGCCGGCGGTACCGTTGCCGCGTTTCGTCAACGTTATGCCCAGTACCCTCGAAGTTGTGACGGCATCATCCTCGAAAGTTTCGTAGAAATCCCCCATTCTGAAGAGAAGCACCGTCTCGGGATATTTTGCCTTAATACGGGCATATTGCTGCATCAATGGGGTCGACATTTCTGATTACGAACCGATGCTAGTGATCCGATGTTAGTGATTCGAACATTCCGTTTTCCGGCTAGAGATTCACTGCTGGCGCATACTCTTTGAGAAGCCGATGAAATGCTTCAACCTGATCCGGACGAAGGAAAACAGAAAACGAACGCCGCCCCTTTCCGGCGGCGAACTCGATCCTGACCCGCGAAAGCGCTCCGGCTGTTTGCCGGCCGACTTCAACTGCTGCTACATCGCTCCAAACAACCGACGTATCCAACGACGTGATCCCCTTTTCCCCGATCAATACAAGCGGATAGTATTGGACGGACATGGTGATAACACCGAGAGTCAGAAGGTAAGCTATATGTTCCGGAGCGAGTCGGACACCCATGATCGTTAGTATTACAATGAGCAGAGCGATTCCCGCCATTCCCACGATCGATATCGAACGCACGCTCTCGGGCGAGATACCGTACCGCATACCTACCAGGACAACGGGCTCGACCTGCCTTTGGCGTTGTTTCATATACACGCGAAGGACCAGATATAAAAAGAAAAAAATGAGGAATATCGTCATAGATTAAGCGGTATCAAATAAGTATTTATTCATGAACGTTTTCAATGTAATATAAAAAGATGAAAAATAAAAAATCGGCCGGAGAACCGTGCAGGAAAAAACCCTGAAGTACAATTCGAGAACAGAGGGCATAACCCTATGAGCTGTATCGGCGGCAATACCTCAGCATACTTTTGCGGGTTCCTGCCGATCACGAAAGAAGGATATTCCCGGAGATCTTAGATTGTCGAACGCGGCATGGATTATCCCCGGTGATTGTCGCCGCCATCGTACGCGCCACCGACTAAAATCCAGGGCGTTCGTAAAATGAACGCGCGAGCCCCTTCTCCTCCCATAACCCCGATCCTTACACCATGCAAGTCCGCGACGTAGCAGTTCGGTGCCGACTCCTCTCTGTCTTGCATCGGGGGAAACGATAACCGGGTCGATATACGCGTGCGGAATGGAGAAACCATTGATAATCCGCCGGGTAACACGTATAAAACCGATGGGACGCCCGGATTCGAGAGCGGTAAAAAGAAGTACCCCCGGATCCCCTAGCGGCCCTTTCAGTGTCACTGCAAAGTACTCGTTTACGGAATCGTCGGGAGGTGCAATCCAATCGCGTGCGCTGTTTAGTTCGCGTTGGTGTCGATGGAGAGTTCCGTAGAGGGATATAATTTCCGGGAGATCATCATGTAAAGTGGGTCGTATATGCACGGCAGCCGGCTTCACTACTTGTGCGCGAATGCGTAGTTCATAATCTTATAAACCAGTTTAGCCGTCGTCAGGTCGGGGTGATGCAGTCTCATAATAGGAGCAAGTTCGACGACATCGAATCCGACGATTTTTTTCTTTTGTCCCAGCTTTCTGAGCAGATTCATCGTTTCGCTCCAGAAAAGACCGTTCGGCTCCGGCGTTCCGGTCGACGGCATAATTGAGGGATCGAAATAATCGACGTCGAACGTAATGAAAACAGCATCCGTCAGTTTTTCAATGACCTGATCCTCCCAGTACTTCAGGATGCGCGTATACCGGCCGTCCCGGATCTCATGGGCATAGTATGTATTGATATTGCGGCTTCTGATGAACTGTGCCTCTTCCTTTGCCTGCGCCCGGATCCCGACCTGAATGATCCTCGACGGATCGATCATCTCAGCAACCCGGGCCATGACGGAGGCGTGGCTGAATTTATTTCCCTGGTACGCGTCTCTGAAGTCGGAATGGGCGTCAAATTGCAGAACCGACAGTTCCGGATACTTTTTGAGATGGGCTGCAATGATTGCGGATGAAATCGTATGTTCCCCGCCCAAACAGACGACGAATTTATCTTCATCGAGTATTTTTTCGACCGCGATACGGATCAGTTCTAACGCCTCAGCGTCCTTTTTCGGTTTCTTTCCGGCGAAGGATAATGCCGGGAGCGTGGCGATTCCCGTCTCGAAGCATAATTCCCGATCGAGTTCTTCGTCGTAGAATTCGACGTAGTGCGAGGCCTTGAGAATTGTTTTCGGACCGTCTTTCGTTCCGCCGCCGTAGCTGACCGTTTGCTCATAGGGCACCGGCAGTACGACTATTCCCGATTTTTCGAAAGAGGACGACTCTTTGGGCAAGCCGAGGAAATTAGATCGGACATCAAGAACTTTTTTCATGGAAAAGGACCTTGTTATTTGGAAGGTGATTGGATTCCTCACTGCAAAAAATATATCGATCCTGGATCCGAGAAGCAAATAATCACTTGAAATTCTGCGGGATTTCAGTTATAATCAGTGGATTCCAGTCAACAAATCGGACCAATTCTTGTTTGCTCGTTCCTATTTCCTCTATAGTCTGCTTCTCGGCGGAATCCTGATCTGGTGCGGAGGCGTATTCATTGCACCGATGACTCCGGATCCCTCTCTCGGCTCCCTTTTCTACGAAACATACGGCAGGGTCTGCCACCAGGATCCCCATTATTCTTTCCGGATCGGTGGAGAGCCGCTTGCGGTGTGCATGCGGTGTACCTCCATATATCTTGCATTCCTCGCGGGAACGCTCCTCTTCCCGCTGTATCGCCCGTCTCTCCGCACATTTATAACATCGAGGTATTTCATCGTCCTCCTCGTCGCGCCGATGGTGGTCGACGTCGGACTTGCATGGCTCACCCCGTATACACCATCCGTTCTGTCACGGGTCCTCACGGGGGGTATATTCGGGCTCGGCGCTGCTTTTTTAGTGATGCCATTATTCATCGAAGCTCTTATGCAACTCATCACCGGAACCAGATACCACAACACTCAATGAAAGGAGTTTAACTATGACCAGTGATATGATGCAGCCGGTCGCTCCGCCTTCGAAAATGACTCCGGCGCTCATCGGAGGAGCCGTTATAGGTTTTATCAGCGCGACACCGTTCCTCAATCTTATCAACTGTCTCTGCTGCGCAGGCATCATACTCGGCGGATTCCTGGCAACATTCTTCTACAAGGATCAGTTGACGCCGGATATGCCCCCCATGACTCCCGGCGACGGCGCCACCCTCGGCCTCCTGTCGGGATTAATCGGATTCGCAATTGCAACCTTGCTGGGAGCCGTGATATATTTCCTTTTCGGAAATATTGCCGGGGAGATTGTTATGAATATGATGCTGAAATTTTTTGAAACCGCCGGTATCGATTTACCGCCGGAAGCAATGGATGAGATGATGCGATCGGCCGATGAATCGCCGTTTAAGCCTCTCTCACTCTTCATAAGTCTTGTGGTGACCACTATATTCGCAGTCATCGGAGGATTGATCGGAAGCGCGGTCTTTAAATCGAAACCACCGCAAATTCAGCAGTAGCGGGTGGGTTACTATAGACTGTGCAGTTCAGATAGTTCCTCACGCAGGAGGCATCTTATGTCGGCAGGTTGAATATAAGTTCATGGCCGCGCCTCCGCGAGGTGTTATAACATTCCTTATACCGGTCAACACTGGGGAAACCACATAAAAAAAGGGAGCCTTCGGGCTCCCTTTTTTCCATACTCAGGATACGTCCGCTTTCTTCTCCTCCAATTCGTGATCGGCGTCCGCGGTTTTCTTTTTCTTATTGAGCAATTCCTTATTCCCCTCCTTGAACCGAAGCTCCTGCGTTTTCTTATGCAGCGTGGACTTGATAATGCTGCCGTTCGTGAATTTACCGCGCATCATCTCCTCGGCGATCGGATCTTCCAGATATCGCTGTATTGCACGCCGCAACGGACGGGCACCGAAGACGGGGTCGAAGCCCTTGTCGGCTATGAATTCTTTTGCACCCCGCGTCAGATCGATCTGTACTTTCAATGCCTTCATCCGTTTCCGGAGGTCCTTCAACTCGATATCGATGATCCTGAGTATATCCTTTTTGGTTAAGGAATGGAACACCATGATATCGTCGATCCTGTTGAGAAATTCCTGATTGAAGACCCGCTTGACGGCGTCTTCGATCTTCAATTTCATCGAGGCATACTCATTCGCTTCGTCCGTTTGAGACCCGAATCCGATACCCGAAACTCCCTTCTTGATGTCCTTCGTGCCGATGTTAGAGGTCATGATGAGAATGGTATTCTTGAAATCGACCCTCCTTCCAAGACTGTCGGTAAGTATACCGTCGTCCAGTACCTGGAGGAGAATATTGTAGATATCCGGATGCGCTTTTTCGATTTCATCGAGCAAGACGACCGAGTAAGGTTTGCGACGGACCTTTTCCGTCAACTGGCCCCCCTCTTCGTAGCCCACATAACCCGGGGGAGCGCCGACGAGCCTGGAGACGTTGAATTTCTCCATATACTCGCTCATGTCGATGCGGATGAGCGCCTCCTCGGAGTCGAACAGGTACCGCGCGAGGGCTTTGGCGAGCTCGGTTTTACCGACCCCCGTCGGACCGAGAAATACGAAAGAACCGATCGGACGGTTGGGATCTTTGAGCCCGGATCTGGCACGTCTTATGGCCTTCGAAAGTTTCTCGATCGCTTCATCCTGTCCGACGATCATTTCCTTGAGCGCCTTGCTCATGTTCAGGATCTTCTCGGATTCGGATTGTGCAATCTTGTTCACGGGGATACCGGTGATCATTGCGACGACATCGGCGATGTTGTCTTCGTTGACCTGGTAGATGGTTTCTTTTGCCTTCAGTTCCCATTCCCGTTTCGCGATATCGAGATCGCTGAGCAGTTTTTTCTCGAGGTCCCGAAGCCGTGCCGCCTCTTCGAAGTTCTGATTCTTCACAACCTGGTTCTTCGAAAGCTTTATCTTCTCGATCTCCTCCTCCAGCTCCAGAATCTCCTTGGGGACAACGATGTTGTCGAGATGAACCCGTGCGCCGGATTCATCCATGACGTCGATCGATTTATCGGGAAGAAATCTGTCGGTAATATATCTGTCGCTGAGGTAAACTGCGGATTCTATTGCAGTGTCGGTGAAATGGACGCCGTGATGCTCTTCATACTTATATTTGATGTTTTTGAGGATTTCGATCGTTTCATCCACCGTTGTCGGATCAACCATGATTTTTTGAAACCTGCGGTCGAGCGCTCCGTCTTTTTCTATATACTGGCGGTACTCGTTGAGGGTGGTCGCCCCGATGCATTGAATATCTCCGCGGGCAAGAGCCGGTTTGAAGATATTTGATGCGTCGAGGGAGCCGCTTGCACCACCGGCACCGACGATCGTGTGCAACTCGTCGATAAATAAAATAACGTCATGGGCTTTCTCGAGCTCGTTCATTACGGCTTTCATCCGCTCTTCGAATTGTCCGCGGTACTTCGTTCCCGCGACAAGCGCCGCAAGGTCGAGGGTAACGACACGTTTATCATGCAATACGCGAGAGACTTTCTTCTCGATAATCCGGAGCGCCAGTCCCTCGGCGATTGCGGTTTTGCCGACTCCCGGCTCGCCGATCAGGACGGGGTTGTTCTTTGTTCTCCGGCTCAATACCTGGGCGACCCGCTCAATCTCCCGCGCCCGGCCGATCACGGGATCGAGCTTCCCTTCGATTCCCAGTTTTGAAAGATCTCGTCCAAAATTGTCGAGGACGGGGGTTTTCGATTTTTCCTGCTTTTCACCGCGGCGTTGATCTGCCGTACCTTGTCCCTGAGGCGGACTAGAGGGTTTACCGCTGATAATATTATCGAGCTCGTTTCGTACGACGTCGTAGTGCACATTGAATTGGTGCAGGATCTGCGCGGCGATATTATCGTCATCGCGGAGAAGGGAAAGCAGGAGATGTTCGGTTCCGATCACATCGGATTTATATAATTTCGCTTCAAGATACGTTATTTTAAGGACTTTTTCGGCCTGCTTGGTCAGGGGAATATTACCGATAGTGAGCGTGTCTCCGGACGTCCTCACCGTATCTTCAATGGCTTTCTTCAGCTTGTAGAGATTCACGCCCAGATTCCGGAGAATCTTAACTGCGACGCCTTCGCCCTCTCTGATGATGCCGAGTAAAAGATGTTCCGTTCCGATATAGTCATGTCCAAGCCGCAGAGCTTCTTCCCTGCTCAATCGAATTACATCCTGGACTCTGTTTGAGAAGTTACCTTCCATTGCCCCTGCCTTTAGATGGTAGAAAAATAGTTCAGAACCCTTTATTTCAAACGAGAATATACTGTGTAAAGTTTCCGCGGGGAGAGGATCACACTCTTGAAAAATATAGAGAAATAGAGCTCTATTGTCAAGGTAACATTTTTCAATGAACTCAATCGCCATCACAGATGTAATGATGCAGGGCACAGTTGGTTACTTGACAATCCGAACCGGAATGGATATATTATTGTTTCAAATGCGGTTACATCGTATTTGAGAGATATTCCACAGTAGCTCAATGGCAGAGCAATCGGCTGTTATCCCGACTCTGTCGGGATCGAGTCTTCTGTGGAGCCAAAGTTAGTTTGAGATGACGTAGAGGTTATATCATTCCACAGTAGCTCAATGGCAGAGCAATCGGCTGTTATCCCGACTCTGTCGGGATCGAGTCTTCTGTGGAGCCAAAGTTAGTTTGAGATGACGTAGAGGTTATATCATTCCACAGTAGCTCAATGGCAGAGCAATCGGCTGTTAACCGATGGGCTGTAGGTTCGAGTCCTACCTGTGGAGCGTAGAAGAGCCGGATAAATAATATCCGGCTCTTTTCGTTTCCGGAGGATTATGTGATGGAACATTTCGTTTACATTCTCAAGTCTCTCAGCGCCGAACGATATTATATCGGTGCATCTCAAGATCCCGAAAAACGATTATTCTTTCACAATACTACTGAAAAGGGATTCACCGCCCGACATCGCCCCCGGATAATAGTCTGGAAATTCAAATGCCCATCTAAGAAAGATGCTGCCGGACTCGAAAAGAAAATCAAGTCGTGGAAAAGTATAAAGATGATCGACCGACTCATCGACGGTGATGTGAAAATTGAATAGCTGACTGTTATCCCGACGAAGTCGGGATGTATGAAGAGTTGAGTTCCATCGCGTAAGCGATCGGACGAAATCCCGACACTTTTTGTCGGTATCCTGCCTATGGAGCCATCTGACTGTTATTCCGACGGAGTCGGGATTCTGATTACCAACCGAAGTCCGTGAAACAGACGTAGGTGGGCCTGTGAAGCTGACGCTACTATATCGGTCGTGCAACAGATCCCAATAAACGACTCTTTTTCGATGACACTACCGAAAAAGGATTTACTGCTCCATACCGGCTATGGAAAAATGTCTGGGAATAGATATATGGATTAATATTAAGAGGAAAGGAAAAAGTGAAGTGAGTGACCAAATATTTTATTTTAATTTCTTTACGACCTATACCTCAAGCTCCATACCAATCTGATTCAGCTCTTCTATATCGTTTTCGCTGATAATTTCCGTTTCCTCTCCCTGCTTCCAAGCTGTTCCCTGAACTCGATGCCATACACATGCAGCAACGTCACGAGCATGGATGCGATCATCGGACCCACAATGAACCCCATGATGCCGAATATACTCAATCCGCCGATGGTCGACAAAAATATGAGAAGCTCGTGCATTCCGGTATCGTGACCGACCAGAAGTGGGTTAAGCACATTATCGATGCTTCCTATGAACACAACGCCGATAAGAATTACTGTAATCCCCTGCCAGACATCACCCATGATTATCATTACTATCCCTGCCGGGACCATCACAAGCCATACCCCGACAAGAGGTATAATTGACAGGATAACCATCACGACACCCCAGAGTATCGGACCGGTGACGCCGAATATCCAAAAGGTGAGTCCGCCGAGCACACCTTTGATAATTGCAATAACGAGGACTCCTTTTATCGTAGCACGGGACATCTCCGCGAATTTTCTTATAAATTCATCCTCATAATGTTCATCCATCGGTGTCAGATACTTCACCCGTTGTATGATACTTTCACCGTCCTTAAAAAAGTAATACATCGCGAAAAGGAGGATAAATATATGCATGAGAAGTATAAATGTTTCACGGGTTGCAATATTAATGACGGAACCGAGCATCGAAGCTGAGTTTTTAAGGATATCCTCAATAGTAGCCTGCCAATCCACCTTATCAAGTCCAAACATCGTAACAATACGAGATTCACGGAGAGCGTTTAACCGTTGTGACTCGCCGGACTCAAATGCATTAATAAACCTGCGAACGTCCGTTTCCGCAGATTCAAAAATTTCCATGGCTTCACGAGCGACAAGATCGCCGATAATATATACGGGTATAAAAAATCCGAGTATAATGAAGAAACAACACAGAAATGCACTGATTTTTCTTCGGTTGCCTGTGCTTTTGAGAATACCCCGGTAGAGTGGATGAAAAAGTCCGACAACTACGACTGCCAGAAAAACAGGAAGAATAAAAATCTTTACCATGTTGAGGAAAAAAACGGCAGTAATTATAAGAGCACCCAATAAAAAATACCGCGTCATTTTCTTCTGTCTCAGATCTGCCGATTTGTTCTCCCTGTCATTGGCGGGTTTGCTGTCGTCCGAATCGTTCTGCATAAATTACTGCCGACTTGCTGCACGCATTGCGGAACCTTTGGATTCTTTTCCTATCTTGGCAAAGTTTGTCAAAAAACGGACGCCGTTTACGAACTCAAACGCCCATACCTCAAACCACTTGACCGGATTCCACACGTGTTTATACCATTGTCTCCAGACATCCTGAAAATATGAACGAGTATACACATACTTAACCGGATTTTTCTTCTTCAGCCATAAGGTCGGTACTGAAGGGATTTTTATTTCCGGTATCTCTTGTTGTAACTTTTTATAGTATTCGACAAGTTCGTTCGCCTTCAAATCTCTCCAGTCGACGACATCTTTTTTCGTGGTTGCGATCAACTCGAAGAGCGCCTCTTCGGATCGAGATTTCGGACGACTTCTGAGCCATACCTCCTGAAGCTGTAGATAGATACCCAAGATGCCTTTTAACTTTTGCAATGAAGAAGTAACCCGTCTCCACCAGAATGGGATGAACGCCTCTTTCGGAAAACCGGGACGACGGTCATTGCGATACCGAAGCGTCCAGAAACCGCAGTTCATCGGATGTAAGCGTTCAATGCGGGAAGTGTAAATATACCATGCAAAGAATGATACACGATCCCAATAATGCCATTTGTCATGCCGCCACTTTTTGAGAACGTTCACCATATGTTCTGTCGAATAGAACTGTTCCCATGCATCATGATATGCCTGCTGCAGCTCTTCCCGTGACATGCGTTCCGGCTCAACCGCTACGTGATGCGAATCGTATGTATTGAAATCCTCATCCATCCAGCGGCCTTCATTCCACCACACTTGATGGTCTTTCGAACCGGGCAGCGGAGAGAGGATATAGAAGGAAGTGGAGTCGAATCCCATACGCTGCAGTTCCGTTATATCCTCCTTTATGCTATCTGGCGTATCGAACGGCAGACCGAGGATGTATCCTGCGTGACAAGTGATGCCGACTGAATTACAATGATCGACAAGATCTTTGTACTGATTAACCTGATTTTGAAATTTCGTTTCCGCGCGAAGATTTTCTTTATTTACACTCTCAACACCGAAGAACACCTGATTACAACCGGCGCGTGCGGCAAGTTCGAAGAAATCACCGCCTTTCATTTTTCGCGCAGCGAGATCGCTTTGCATCATAAACGTAAAAGGGATATTTTCTTCTTCACGAATATGGATAAGTTCGGCAAATAATTCGCGCCAGAGAGGGTTGCGTGCAATGTTATCATCTGTAAAGAAACAGTGTGTAACACCCGCTTCATAATGACTTTTCCGAACAAACTCGCCGACTTGTTTCGGATCCCGACATCGCATCGTTCGTCCCTGTACGTTGATTATCGTACAGAAATCGCAGTTAAACACACAACCGCGTCCGGTATCGAGCGTTGCAAATTTCGAAGCCGATTTTTTAAAGTCGGCTCGTGTGAGACGCGGTATCGGCAGGTCGGTAAGATCGGGAGTCGGGTTTAAAAAATTATATAACGGCTTGGGCTTTTTCCGTACCACATCTTCAAGCACTTCCGGCAATCTTCCGTTCTCGACCTCCCCTGCAACCAGCACAATTCCTTTTGACTCTGCGTATTTGAGGTCGTCGGTCTCACCGATCATTGCAAGCATGCCGCTGACGTGAAATCCGCCTATTAGAACCGGGATCTCATGCGGAAGAAACCATGCAGCGATATCCTGCGCACGCGGGAATTGATTCGATTGCACGCCGACAACCATAACAATCGATTTCACACCCGGTTTGTTCGATTTTTTTAGGATTTCCTTAACCGGAACGTTCTCATACGCTTCGTCAATGGTACGAACATTCACCTGCACATCCTTAAAAAACGGGAAATTGACGATATCGCGGGTGAGCGCCGCCATCTGGGTCAGTGTGTTGCTGCGTATAACATTTATACGCATTTTTATCGGATACCCGTCATCGGTGTAGTTGGTCGCACGGATGAGCGTTATATCAATCTCACGAATACCGTATGTGCCTGTCGTTTTGAAGTCTTTCGGGAAACTTAAAGGTGAAGATTCCCGGATTTGGATTGTTGCTTGTTGCATGCGTGCTGGCTCAGTAGAAATTAGGTATTGATGATCGAAATGCCTTTCACTATCTCTTTCGCAAGAGCGCCATCATCGTAGGAATAATTGGCGACCTCCAAACGTGTGTGGAGCGCCAGTTTTTCCATTATATTATGGACATGACTCTTAACGGTGTAAGCGGCTATTCGAAGTTCCCTGGCAATTTCTTTGTTGGTTAAACCTTCGCTGATGAGTTCGATAACTTCGTTCTCACGTTTGGTTATTCGTACCGCTGATATGAGATTCGATTTTCCTTCATCGATTGCACGTTCGACGATCTTTGTAAAGAGCGACTCATCAACTTCAGGTGGATGAATTTCCCTTCCTTCTGCAACTGCACGTATTGTTGAGATAAAATCAACCGGCGACGCGTCTTTCAGGATAAAACCGGATGCACCTGCCTTGACAAAGTGCTGGATATCTCCCTGTGCAGGTGCAAGGTCCATTATAATCACTCTTGCCTGGGGAAACTCCTTCTTTATTATTTCCACGATGTGTAAACTGTTTTGACTCCGCAGCCCTAAATTCAGAAGTATAACATTCGGTTTCAGTTCATGGATCTTGAGAATGCGATCCTTGCTGCTTCCCGATGCTGCAACGACTTTTATTTCCCGGTGTCCTCTCAGCATCGCCACGATGCCGTCACGCAAAATGCGGTTATCTTCTATAAGCAGTAACCGGATTTTTTTTATTGAGCTGCTTTTATTCTTTACCAACTACTCTGCTCCCATTTCCCGTTCATTAATTGAGGAACGTTACTCGTTCGCTTTACTTTTATTAAACGGTACTCGGGGAACCTGAATATCAAGTTCACGCAGAGTCGTCTCACTAACCGTTGAACCGCTGGCCGGATGTCCATCTGCCGTAATGTTAAATAGGGCCAAACGTGTACCTCCAAGTCCTTCCTGCCACCCTATGAATACCGCTTCTGATTTTGTATCGGATCGATTTGAACGTTTCGCCATTGTGCCCTCCACACATTAAAATCGAACATTTATAGAAGAGACCCGCATCCCCCCATGCCGGGTCTCAACTAATCTTCTAAATGCAAGGTACAGATATATTGAGCAGGGTTTCAATCGTCCAGAGGGATGAATAATGGACTAAATCTATTGATTGAGGTAAAGGTGAGGCCATCGAATACACTGAAGAAGAAAGTAACTCTTGAACCGTAAGCTGGAGAGTTGAATTCCTCTCAATCCGGCAGACGTTAATTGAAATGGAGAGATTCGGTTATCTACTTAGTGATAATCGAAATACCCTTTGCTATCTCCTTCGCGAGGGACCCATTGGTAAAAGTATAATCGGCAGCCTGTAAGCGTGTGTGAAGCGCCAGCTTTTCCATAATATTATGAACATGACTTTTAACGGTGTATGCAGCCACCCGAAGTCGTTTCGATATTTCCTTGTTGGTTAAACCTTCGTTGATGAGCCCGATAACTTCCTTTTCACGATTAGTCATCCGTATCGCTTTTGTGAGATCCGGTTTTCCTTCATCGATTGCACGTTCGACAATCTGTGAAAAGAGCGATCCATTATGAATAGGAGGAAGAATTTTTCTTCCTTCTGCAACCGAGCGTATCGCATTGAGAAAATCTTCCGGCGATGCATCTTTCAGGATAAAACCCGAAGCTCCTGCCTTCACAAAGTGAAGAATATCCCCCTGTGCAGGAGCAAGGTCCATGACGATCACTCTGGCTCGTGGAAACTCTTTCTTTATTATTTCCACGACGTGTAAACTGTTTTGACTCCGCAGCCCTAAATTTAAAAGGATAACATTCGGTTTCAATTCATGGATTTTGAGAATACGGCTTTTCCCGCTTCCCGTCGCAGCTACGACTTTTATATCCCGGTTTCCTCTAAGCATCGCCACTATTCCGTCTCGCAGAATGCGATTATCCTCGATAAGCAATAACCTGATTTTTATCGGAACATTCTTTTTCTTTGCCATCTATTCTTTTCTCATTTCCCGTTCTTTTTTTGAGGAAACGGACTCATTCGCTTCGTGTTCAGGAGGATTAATTCGGGGAATCTGAAGATTAAGTTTACGCAGGGTCGGCTCACTCACAGTAGAACCGTGCGATGGATGGGCATCCGCAGTAACATTAAAAAGCGCCAGGTCTGCGCCCCCTGTAGTTTTCTGCCACCCGATGAATATCGCATCTGATTTTGTATCAGATCGATTTGAACGCTTACCCATGGTGTCCTCTTCACATTAATCGAATATTTGATTTAGAAGAGACCCGGTTTCCCCTTTGCCGAATCTCAAGTCAACTCCTGCTATTAAAGTAAAACTAAATTGAGCGGGGAATCAATCGTCCAAAGGGATGAATAATGGACTAAATCGCCTGACCGCTGGCAATTACAGCATAAATCGATAACAAAGCTTCATATCTGAAACGATAGTATCACCATAAATAGGTTGTGTTTTATGTTGAAATTATCATCGGAATCATCGAATGATGTTAAGCCCAAGTTGTATCGAATCTCAACACCAAGAATATTTTCTCTGACCGGAAATCCAACGCCTCCGCCGAAAACTAAGCCAAAATCGGTCGTCCTCGCGTCATCGTAGCTGCTTTCGGTTTCCAAATCGTCACCCTCAATGTGTAACTTACTGCTCAATTTAAATGCCATGTACGGTCCCGCATAAACCATGGGCTGAAAGCTTGAATTTTTTAACGGTATTACCAGTTTTCCGAGGATCGGGATTTCGAAGTAAGAGAATTTTAGGCTGCGGGTAACTCTGTCACCAGTTTCAAAGGTGGATGTTGTTGAAGCACCCTTCGTTGTGTAAAGAAGTTCCGGTTGGATATAGAACATTTCCGAGAATGAGGAGTTGAGGAACCCGCCGAATGAAAAACCTGATCGTGAATCCCACGTTCCTGCATCATCTCCTCCGAAATTCGAAAAATTCAGCCCTCCTTTTAATCCAAAACCGGGGGGTTGGGCGTTGATAACATGTGCACTAACAACCAATATAACAATTGCACATAATATCGTTGTAAATCGTTTCATAGCGTACTCCTGAATAGGATTTTACACCCCACAATACTCGTTCGTTTTACCATTTATTCTCTTCTCATTCCGTGTTCATTATTTGAGGGACACCAATTCATTATATTACCTTCATAATACGGTATTAGTGGAATGCGATGCTTAAGAGCACGTAAAGTCGGTTCACAAACCGTAGAACCATACGACGGATGTTTGTCAGCAGGTATAGTAAATATAGCCCTGCGTGTTACCCAGGAAGTCTCCTGCCAATCAATAAATTCTGCTTCTGATTTGTGACCGGATTGATGCTTTTGCTTATCCATTTTATCCTCCCCACTTTAATCACAGTCAATGAATAGAAGAAATCCGGCTTCCCCTTTGCCGAATTTCAACTAGTCTCCTGCTATTAAAGTACAACTAATTTGGGCAGGGAATCAATCGTCCAAAGGGATGAATAATGGACTAATTCTCCTGATTAAGAGAAATAACAGATACAAACCGAGTTATCTTCATATGTCAGAAATTGTCTCTCGCTATGAGCGACTGACCGAGGAGTTGAAAACCCTCCTTCCGGAGTAATATCTGCACGGTCTTTCAACAGGCTATTTTGATCCCGCCCTGGGCTGGCTTCTTGGTGAAGGGGCTCCTCTTTCTCCCACAAACATCGTCCATTTAAAGAAAAAGTGGGAAAAAGAGTATCATACGTGGAAATGCCGCCCTTAGGAAAAGGAATACCTCTACCTATGGGCCGATGGGATCTATCCCAAACGGGGTCCGATTGACGAAACGCTTTGTTTGCTGGTTTCCTGGGGGTACGAAGGGATGGGAAGAGGGAACTCCTCTCGTTGGCCGAAGGCTACCGGGAGAGTGAACAGTCGTGGGAGGAGGTTTTTGACGACATAAAGAAACGCGGTGTCGAATGGATCGGTCTGGTTATGGGTGATGGAATACCGGGGCTTGGGAAAGCAATACGCGAGAAGTTCCCCCGTGTCCGTCACCAACGGTGCTGGGTCCATTTAGCGTTGTCAAACTGAGAAGCAATGCTGTTCGACGTCTTCGAACGCGTATGTCGGCTGTCTGTTTGGTGTTTCAACTTCTGAGAAATAGTGTACGTCGCACAAGACGGAACAATGGCTATATGGTTGTAGCGAAAACTATTGATACGATGAGAACTCATAAGAATCAACGCAGGTACGAAATGCCGCTTCATTTAATTTCCACAACTATTGACAGTTACTCAAACCGGATATTGTTGTAATAATATACATTCATACGATACACACAGTACTACATTTACGAATGCAGGATTAAGCCATTCAAGCATTGTGCCAATGCTGCTTTACACCGTCACAATGCTCGAATAACCTGTGTCAGATCTTACCTACTCTACTGTATGTTGGAATTGTGTTGTTGTGGATACTCCACGAACATCCACACTGAGGGTAAAATCATACAACCCTTCTTCATCAAGCGTGAGACCGCTACCAAAGTGGCTCATAATCGTCGTCGTGAGATCGACTGAAGAGTTAATATCTGATGGAGACACAATATCGATCTTGGCGCTGGCACCGTCAACTTCGTTTCCGCTTTCAGCATCAGTTATATCGAGCATGAGGAGATGTGTCCCGGTGAGCGCCGTTTCTGTCGTCGAGCTATCTGCCTTCTTGCTGTCGACTTTCACTCCCTTCATATCTTTCTCCTTTACTATACTGGTGTCTTCCATTTTCTTCACTATACTACCGGTCCTTTGCATTCCCATCTTCTCCATTGGACCCTTTGCGCCTTCCCTCTCTTTATCCATCATCTCCGCATTTCTCTCTCCCTTCATTATCTCTTTGTGTTGTTCCTGTGTTATGAGCCAGATCTTCATGTGGAGATCATCGACTGTCACATCCACTATCGGCTTACCTATCATCTCCGACGTGCCATGATGTTTCATATCGGCTTTGTGCTTATCGCCGTCGGTGTCCTGTCCGAACATAAAAAGTGTCAGTGCGACTGTCAGGACAGTTGCGAAGAATATATATTTTATTGTGTGCATGGTAAATCCTTCCTTGTTTGGTTTATGAGAATATGAACCCGAATACTAAAAAGTGAGTCCGTTCGAGCTATACAAATGTGTAGCTTGTTTGACCGATCTTATTATTCAAATCCTTCTCCGATGATGCGTTTAACTTGTTGTCCGGCGCGGAGCTGCTCATTCCGTTTTGTCTGGTTTATGATCTCGAGAACCTCAAGTGAAACTCCTGAAGGATACTTTCGGTTAAATTCCTCCAATGACATATTTTGCGTGAGGGTGACAAGTTTGAGATGTTGCGGCTTGACCGAGAGAATGCTTGAGTCCGTTAGTCGATTGAAACTTCGGATCGATTTCACCAATTCCTGCTCGTAATTTCTCCAATTCGGTTGACCTGTGTAGCCCAGGAGTTGATAAATATGTCCGTCATAGTCAACGAACGCCGCAAAACCCTGCAGTACTCCCTGTTCCGTTTGCACCGTAAATCCGCCGGATGATGTGCGCAAACCATTGATATTACTGTCCGCAGAACGCTGTGCAGTTAAACCCTCCTGAGTAAAAAATGCATCTGCTGCTTCTTTCGTTGACTGTTTATCCGAAAATGTAATCACGACGATTGCATCTTCTTTGGGACTAACCGCTACGACGGCTTGCTTCTGGTTCATAGTTTTCCATCCGGCGGGAAATCCGAAGTGAAATTTCAAATCCGGATGGTAGAAAACATTACTTTTGAAAAATCCTTCACGCGGATTCACTCCGAAGACGATACCGTCAATCTGCCGTAGATAGGATTCTCGATTGACGGAACCGGCGGGAGTATTCGAATCCATAGCGTCGATTATTTCAGCGATGTGCTCTCGTCGGTTATCGGGACTGGGATGCGTCGCCAGCCATTCCGGAACACGACCGCCGCTGTCCCCCGATATGCCATCTAACATCGTCATGACCGAACCTAATTGATTCGGATCGTGGCCCGCCCGTGACATATAACGTACGCCGAGTTCATCGGCCTGGTTTTCATCGTCGCGGCTGAATTTGAGGAAGAGCAGTCCGAGGCCTACACCGGCTATATCAGCATACGGTTGAAGCTCGGGGATAAATATCATTCCGATGCCCATACCAAGCTGGGTAAGCTGCTGCGTTGCCATCCGGTGAACCGAGTGTTTCGCTGTAACGTGTCCGATCTCATGTCCTAAAACGCCGGCGAGTTCTGCTTCGCTGTTGAAATGTGTAAGAATCCCGCGCGTGACATAAATGTACCCGCCGGGAAGTGCAAAAGCATTTACCATCGGGTCATCGACTACACGAAATGTCCATGGGAGATTTGGTCTTTCAGAGGTTGCCGCGAGGTCGGCGCCCAGTTGCTGAATATATTGCTGAAGCGATTCGTCCGGATACAAACCGATTGAGACGCTAATTTGCTCATCGGCTTGCTTACCCATCGAGATTTCCTGAGCTTCACTGGTTAAATTGAGATGCCGCTCGCCCGTTGCGAGGTTTACAGCACACCCTCCAATCGACACGATAATACCGATCGCAATGAATATAAGAGGTTGCATGAGTGCAGGAAGAATGCTCGAAACGAACGAGATCCCGCCCTTGCCGGATCGAAATTGTATTGATGTTGATTTCATAATCAGATTCCATTCATCTCATTACGTATTTTTAATCTAAGGCAGGCGCAACTATTCGAGCCCAGCGGTTTGGCGTTCGGACAATGCGCCGCAGTAATGGTGTTTTTTTGTCTGCGAGGTATCGTACCGTTACGCCGTTTGCAGCAATCATAAAATCCTCTATTATGCTCTTTGCTGCATTCTTTGTTTCTTCTTCAAAATCCTTGATTTCGTCTTCGTCAAAAACCGGACGAGCTTCTATTGCTGCAATATCAAGAGCACCGTGCTTGTGCCGGATGGTGTTGTTTTTTGCATGGTCGTTATAAGCCGACGACTATTTGACGAGTGCTTCGACATCTGCAATGGCAACAAATATCTATATTGCACCGTCCGGCATGGCTGCGGCAAACGTAAGCTGAATCCAGATCGCGTGAATCATCGTTATCTATTGAGGACCAAATAATATCTCTAAGGTCACGCGTCGATTCTTCACTGTCTGTGACGGCTTCATGAATTCGGCCGAGCTCTGTAATCGCATCAGCGGACATAATCAGGGAGAAATCCTCTTTCCAACATCACTCTGTGTGCGATTCTTTGCAGGATAGAACGGTGTTTCTTGTTATGTTTATCGATCATAGGAACACCTGTTAAGAATATCCATCCTGCAGATATTTTATAGCTTCAACGACTTAATTGCAGCTAATCGAATTTTGAAAATAGGTCATTCATTGTTTTTTCCACATCATATAACCTATTATTGAAGATTATCCTGAACTCATTCAAATTCGATTGTCCACCCTCCTCATACGCTGTTAATCCTATAATCAGATTCTGATTTCTTAGTTCCAGCGCTACCGTTTCCCTATTGTACATCGCTTTATATACAGGGCCGGATGTAACAATCTTATCTTTGAATGCATCAATTAGTTTTTCATTAGCAGTTAAAGTTTGTTCAGATTCCCGTTTGAATGTTTGCCACTCTGCAAGATATTTGGCCTCAGCAACACGCACCTCTTGCCTGGAATCTTCAAGTCTCTTATCTGCCGGTTTCTCACAACCCATAAAGAGTAATGATGCAAATAATAGGGAAACGGTAACTTTGAAACATTTTGTTTTCAGAACCCACCTCCTTCTATTGATGGTTTTTTATTTAAGTGGATATACTTTTCTTCGACATGAAAAACGTTCCCACGGCTCCTAGAACGGTCATAATAACACCTCCCACCAACAGCCACATAGCCTTATCGGTAGTCGAGCCGCTGAAAAACCGGGATATTTCGGAACCTGTCGAGTTATATTCATTGATACCGAAAATCAATAAAATAATGCCGCCGGCAAGAACCGCGAGCGAGATTGCCTTGCTCATAAATCCTCCATAATTAAGATTTTGTAGACCGGTGCCCTCCGGCAACAGGTACTACGCTTTTCGTCGTCCGCCTATGAAGTTGACCAGGACGATTATAATGGCGATTACGAGCAGAACGTGAATAACGCCGCCCATTGTGTAGGATGTAACGAGGCCCAAGAGCCACAGGATGACAAGAATTATAGCGATAGTGAATAGCATATAGAGTTTCCTTTCTTAACTGGTTACGTGTTCGATGTAGGGGGTAACTATTACCCAATCCTACGATCGTTGAGGTTAGCGGAGCGTTCGCTTGCCCTACCTCAACAAAATATACGTCTACGCATTAATGACGATAAACATAACTTTAGTATATGGAGACAATTAGATACCCTTTCCTGAGTTAATTGATAATACGTTTTCCGCCATCAAACTTTCGGATAACAAACACAGCACCGATAAAGAAAACAAGAAGTAGTAGACTTAATAAGCTGCCAATCATGGCCCCCCCCTTTAATGATTGAATCGAATTTAATCGATTATATTGTGTTTATCCTCCGCAGCAATTTCTGATAAATTACCTGTTGCTATGTGCCATCTCTGATCTCGCCGCTTCAATCGACAATTGAAGTTTGTTTATTTCACGCTTCAGAGTGTTTCCGTCATTAACGGCTTTTCGCGAGATAGGAGTAATTGCTTCGATACCTTTTGATGTTAAGTCGTTCTCAAGAAACGATTGAATTTCTTTAACATCCGACATATACGCCCTGAATGCTTCATCCATACCGACACTATTTTCAGCTATCTTTCCGTATACCTCGCCAAGTTCCTTTCTACGTTGTTCACTAAGCGCCTGTATCTCAGGATTCTCGTATTTTTCACCTTGCTTTTGCCATTCATCAAAATAATTGGCGCCTTGGACCTTCATTGCCTTGGCGTGTTTGGCAAAATCTTTCTCTAATTTCGCCATTTTTGATACATTTGCCGAATATACCTCAAACGATTTCACCACGTCTGATTGTCCGGGTTTCATAAGTTCATTGAGCGACGCTCCGGTTGCATCCAATTGTACGACGACTAATTTTATTTCGTCGTCCATGGATTGCATCGTTGTTGTTGCTTTTTCCGAACGCTGCATACCTGACGAAGCGCATCCCGCAATGACCAGAGCTACTACAATGAGCATTGTGGATAAAAAAGCTACCTGTTTGTTCATTCGCTTCATGGTGCCCTCCTGATTTTATTGTGAATATGAGATTCACGTAGTTTGTTTTTGAATTGCTGAGATCGGCTTTTGCCTTGCCGTATCTCAACGTATTCTCTACAATCAAGGTCGTTCTAATTGAACTCGTAAACAATCGTCCACAGGGATGAATAAGTGATTAGATCGTTTGAACCAGGGAAATTAGTGCAATGTGGCTACTATGATAATGATGATACGCAAATAACCGGTTGAGTAAAAAATAATCCTAAATCCGAATTGTTGTTTGATCACCGATATTATCTTAAAACTCCAAGTTTGACGCGCACGAGATGAGTGGCGCCGTCATCCGTTAACTTTATACACACAGGATTTCCCTGCGACGGAGGTGCTTGTGCCACACCATCAAGCGTCCAACCTATTATTCCCCGGCTCACACCGTCAGGATTCTCGACCGCGATGTTATAGTGGGCAGAGCTATATCGATACCCGATTTCGAAACCTTGCCACGCCTTCGGTATACACGGATCAATGAGAAGTATCTCGCCTTGTACGCGGAATCCGAGAATCCACTCAAGTCCGGCGCGGTATAACCATCCGGCAGCGCCCGTGTACCATGTCCATCCGCCGCGCCCGATATGCGGATATTGCGAGTAGACGTCCGCACAAACGACATACGGTTCCACCTGGTAGCGGGAAACACCGGCAGGCGTGTCTGCACGATTGATTGGATTTAAGATTGAAAACAATTCGGCAGCTTTATCTCCATCGCCGAGTATCGCAAATGCAATCGCTGACCAGATGGCGGCATGAGTATATTGACCGCCGTTTTCGCGGATACCGGGCGGGTATCCTTTAATATATCCGGGCTCGCATGGCGTTCGATCAAACGGCGGAGTGAATAGCAATACAAGTCCGTCATCGCGGCGTACGAGATGTTCATTCACTGCCGCCATAGCAGCAGCGGCGCGTGCCGGATCGGCGGCTCCCGAAATCACTCCCCACGACTGCGCGATAGAATCGATCCGGCATTCTTCGCTTGAAGCTGACCCGAGGCGCGTGCCGTCATCGTAATATGCTCTGAGGTACCAGTTTCCGTCCCAGGCATATCGTTCGAGAGATTTTCGCAGCGCTGTTGCATACTTAGACCATGCGGTTGCCCGTACAAGATCACCGCGTGCTTTTGCTAACGGAGCGAAATTCGAAAGTGTTGTGTGAAGGAACCAACCGAGCCATACGCTTTCTCCCTTCCCTTCTTCACCGACCCTGTTCATTCCATCGTTCCAGTCGCCTGTCCCGATTAACGGCAGTCCGTGGATACCGCGTGTAAGACTCCGATCGAGAGCGCGGGCGCAATGCTCGAATACCGTGGCGTATTCACCCGAAACCATAGGCTGAAAAAATGCATCGTGTTCACCCGGCCGGAGGACAGGCCCTTCAAGAAAAGGAATCGATTCGTCCAGCACACCGCGATCGTTTGTCACGCCGATATAATGAGCGACCGCATACGGCAGCCATATCAGACCATCGGAAATCCGGGTGCGAATCCCCTTGCCCGACGAAGGCAGCCACCAATGCTGAACATCTCCTTCGGCAAACTGGCGTCCGGCCGCGCGAAGAATATGCTCACGCGTTAATTCCGGCTTCGATACCGCAATCGCCATTCCATCCTGAAGTTGATCGCGGAATCCATACGCACCGCTTGCCTGATAAAATCCAGAACGCCCCCACATCCGGCAGGCGATTGTCTGATACTGAAGCCAGCGGTTGAGTAGAATGTCCATCGAACGGTCGGGTGTCTTTACCTGTACTGCACCGAGTGTGTCGCTCCAGTATGTTGTGACCGCGGTGAACACCGCATCAAGGTCGATGGTTCGGAAACGAATGATCATGGATTGAGCATCCGCTTTCGTGACCGATTCACCGAGGAAGAAAGCGATCTCCGTTTGCTCGTCCGGTTTGAGTTCAATCCGTGTTTGCAGAGCACAACAAGGATCGAGTCCGACGCCAACTCGTTTAGAAAGCAGTTCTCCTCCGGCAAGAACCGCCGGAGAATCGAGCGTGCCGTTTCTTCCTATAAATTCATTGCGGTCTCCGGTCCAGCTTGTTTGGCGCCCGGCAAGATCGGCGAACACAACTCGGTTCCTGAATTCCGTCCTCCACGGATTACGCGCGAACATTGCTCCCGTCATTTGATCTATCTCGGTTGAAATGAACGGAGCAGATACCTCACGAGAAGCAGCGAGTATCCATTCTATGTATGCAGTAATTGAGAGTTTCCTGTTTCGGCGAGAGTTGTTTTTAATCTTCAGCCGTGAAATTTTGATGGATTCGTCGAGCGGCACATACATCAATAGTTCGAGAGATATTCCGTGCGACGAGTGTTCAAACCGGCTGTACCCCTGACCATGTCGTGCAATATATTGCCCGGGTTCTTCCCGTATTGGGAGAGCGGTCGGCGACCAGAGCTCCCCACTGTGTTCGTCCCGGATGTAAAACACCTCTCCCGGTCTGTCGCCAACGGGGTCATTCGACTTTGGGGTAAGCTGGTTCTCCCGACTGTTCATAGACCACGTATATCCCGCACCATCGGCCGATACCTGAAACCCAAATAACGGGTTGGCAACAACATTGATCCACGGCACCGGTGTCGTTTGGTCATCCCTCAGAATAGTCACGTATTCGGTTCCGTTGGCAGTGAATCCGCCAAGACTATTCGGAAACTCCATCGATTGAGGCAATTGATTTGCTTCCTGCGTAGCTTTTTTTGCTTCCAGCGTGGTCACCGTATCTTTAACCCTGTCTCTAGTATCGTTGAAAAACGAGCCGTGCGACTGTGGGGGAGCAGGATTGATTTCCTCTAGAAAATTGAGTTGCTCGGAGAGACTACCGCGGTGACTGGGGAGTACTGCTCGTGCAACGCCCTGAAGCAGTTTACGCAAATTGAGCGGAACCAAATCCGCACGCAGGATAAATATATTTGCCTTTATTGTATCTCCGCCGTGTTGTGGCCGCAATTGTGATTCATTTATCCGAACTAATGTTTCAAGTGCACCCTGAAGGTCCATAGTATAGGAGTGAAGTTGTTCGTTTATTATTACCAGATCGACGGCAAGCAATTTCATCCGCCAATACTCGTGTGCGCGTATCAATTGCCTGACAATTTCCAGATCTTCCGGTACATCGATTCGTACAAGGACGATTGGAAGATCACCGGATATACTATGCATCCACAGTGTCGACGGCCCGTTCTTGTTTTGTTTGAGAACTTCAGACGGAGGCCGAAGCGCCGGATTTGGATAAAGAACATGACTTGCAAGGCGTTGGAAGAGATGCGCTTCTTCTGCACCGATCCCGAGATGATGAAGCTGGACCTGCGCCTGAGTCCACGAAAGCGTAACAGCACGCTCAAATGATGTCGGGTCATGATGCTTATCTGCCAAGTCGAGAACTTCTTCGCGCGATGATGCAATCATCGTCCAGAATGCAATCCGCACGGTGGTTCCCGGAAGAATTCGTACCCGGCGACGAATACTGAAGACAGGATCGAGTACGGTTCCGACGGTATTGGTAAGCGATTTGCCGTCCATCATGGCGATCGGTGAACGTATGTGACGTCCCCGGCCGAGAAAACGCGACCGGTCTGTTTCGTATTGAATGCCACCGACACGTTCGCCCTCGACCACGGCAAGATGAGCCGCCCAAATTTCAGGATCATTCGGTGATCGCCGTCGCCGTGTAGCAAGAAGAGTATCGACATCGGCAGCGAACTCTGTTTGAACAAAGAGTTTCGAGAATGCGGGGTGTGCCGTGTCGGAAGCCGGCTGCGTCAATACCACTTCTGCGTACGAAGTCAATTCGATCTCCCGAACCCGATTCCCAAAATTAGTAAGCGAGACGCGCCGCACTTCGGAATCATCTTCGGGAGAGACTACAACCTCAAGTATCGTTGCAATGTTTCCGTCACGCCGGGTGATTTCAACTTTGCCTTCGGAGAATTCTACCTCATAGCTATCCGGTTCGACACCGGTCGGCTGGTATCCCGCCGACCACACATCACCGTTGTTTGTATCCCGTAAAAATATGTAGGAACCCCATGAATCACAGGTAACATCCTCGCGCCAGCGTGTGACCGCAAGATCCCGCCAGCGGCTGTAACCCGACCCCGCGCCGGTGACCATCACTGTGTAATTGCCATTTGAAAGAATATTCGTACGCGGAACATCGTGGTGTGGTGAATTGAATTTTTGGTACATTGATGGTATAGGACTGCGAACATTGGCGGGCGCCCTCACTTCTTCGGCCCGCGGCCGGGCAACGGCGATATCCCTCGGAGTTCGCTCCTGCAATAGCAATTCAGTTGCCTGGATGATCGGCTCGGCGTGAAAGCGTGTCCGCATGATGCCGTCAAAAAGAACATTCCCGATCGCGACGATCGTCATTCCCTGATGGTGTGCCATGTATGTTTGGACGACGGCAACCACCTTGCCTTCGGGAAGACGTGTCTTCGTGTAATCCAATGCGTCATAGAATCCGAACGTGCCTTTCCCTCCTGCTTTTGTAAGTTCTACATAATTTTCTGCTGCTGCGATCGGGTCTTTCATCGCAGCCAGCGCAGTTGCATACGGGGCAATAACGGCATCACCGCTGAGACCGCGTTTAAGACCCAGTCCCGGAACTCCGAAATTCGAGTATTGATAAATAAATTCAAGATCGCGCACATTGTATGCGGATTCCGAAATACCCCATGGCACGCGAAGCTCGCCGCCATACTCAAT
>CAZBUK010000004.1:24557-73689 GCA_964495085.1 uncultured Ignavibacteriales bacterium | reverse complement strand
TTGGTGGACCTGAATCATTCAAAATTCTTTATATTTTATTTTGGACAGATGTGATATAGTATGTTACACTCGTAGAATAGATCTCACTATTACGTTAAATTTACCGTCTCCATATTGAATGCAGAAAATGTCGTATTTAATCCGATGCAACCTATGAATAAAAACAATTCTACGACGGGGGATGACGACGACGGAAAAAAATTCGACGAGCGTGCCGATCAAGAGAGAACACGACGCGTTGACGAGGAAGCTCCCCCGGGGAAATACGGCGTTCACGTGCTGTTGAACGAACATAACCGCCGAGTATCGTGCCACGGCTCCGATCATACCACCGAGCGCGACAAATATCAGATTCTGCATATCCGCTCTGAACTATACTCTATAGATTGCAATTCATCGTGAATTTCATTATTTAATTCAATCCGGCTATGAAAGACTTTATACGGAATTAGTGAATCTCATAATGTCGGTATACGACGATACAGAGTATTCGTCTCAATCCAGATGCGAGGAACCGATGAGGAAGAATAAAATCGATGCATGTGCGATAATAATATTCGGCGCTACCGGGGACCTGACGAGAAGGAAGCTGATCCCCGCTTTATACCGTCTGCATACGGAACATTTACTGCCGGACGATCTGTCGATAGTCGGAGTCAGCCGCGGCGCCTTATCCCGAAAGGAATTCCGGAAGAGCATGCGAGATGCGCTCGAGGAATTCGGCGACGGAAAAGCATCAAAGAGCGGGTGGAAAGGATTCTCCGAGCGATTGTATTTCCAGTCCGTCGATTATAACAAAAGGGACAGCTTCGAAGAACTGAAAGCAACGCTCGAAAAGATCGGACAAGACGGGTGCCGGTCAGGCAACCGGCTGTTCTACCTCGCCATTCCTCCATCGGCATACCTGCGGGTTGTCGATCTGCTGGGAGCTGTAGGCTTGAATCGCCCCGACCGGGACGACGCATGGGCGCGCATCATCATCGAGAAACCGATCGGCTTCGATCTCAAATCTGCGCGCGAATTGAACGACCGGACCGGCGAGGTATTCGACGAGAGCCAGATCTACCGGATAGATCACTTCCTCGGCAAGGAGACGGTGCAGAACCTGCTGGTATTCAGATTCGCCAACGGCATCTTTGAACCGATCTGGAACCGGAACTACATCGATCATGTACAGATCACCGCCGCGGAGACGGTCGGTGTTGAAGACCGGGGTGAGTATTACGAGACCGCCGGTGCTCTCCGCGATATGATCCAGAATCACCTGCTCCAGGTATTCGCTCACGTGGCGATGGAACCGCCGGCAAGATTCAATGCGGATACGTTCCGGAATGAAAAAGTAAAGGTGTTCGATTCCGTGAAGCCTATCTCTCCGGCGGACGTCGATAACGTCGCCGTTCGGGCACAATATACCCGCGGTTCGTTAAACGGCAGGGAAGTGCCCGGTTATCGGGAGGAGGAGGGGGTGGCGAAAAGATCCCGGACCGAAACGTATGTTTCCCTGAAACTGGAGATTGATAACTGGAGGTGGGCGGGGGTCCCCTTCTTCCTCAGGACGGGGAAGCGGCTCCCGAAGCGGATTTCCGAAGTTATTCTCGTGTTCAAACGCGTCCCCCACCAGATATTCCAATTGTTCGGAGACCTGCAAGGCGACGAACTCGACGCGAATATCCTCGCCATCCGGCTTCAACCCAATGAGGGGATATCGCTTCAGTTCGGTGCGAAGGTGCCGGGACAGGGGATGCAGGTGAAAGCGGTCACCATGAAATTCGATTACGGGTCGACATTCCGTACCGAGTTGGCGGATGCCTATGAAAGACTTCTGCTCGATGCGATGTCGGGCGATGCGACGCTCTTTGCACGGCGCGATGCCGTTGAAGCTGCATGGAGAATTATTATGCCTGTGCTGGAATCCTGGGAAAAAGCGAAAAGAAGTAAAATACCGGTCTATGAGTCCGGCACCTGGGGGCCGAAAGCGGCGGAGGACCTGCTCTATCGAGACAATTGCTGGTGGCGCGAATGTATGTAGTCCGAGCGTATCAACGGATAATAAGATAACGGGATTTCAGGATGAAGCCGAAGTTGAAAATATTTAAGAATAAAGAGAATCTCTTTCAGGACGGAGCGGAATATATTTCGGGGCTGATGCAAGCTGCCATCCGGGAGCGGGATGCATGTGCGATGCTCCTGGCGGGAGGTTCGACGCCCGAAGGTTTATACCGGGCGCTCGCTTCACCCCCGCACACATCCGCCATTGCATGGGAGAAAGTCTTTCTGTTCTGGGGGGATGAACGCTGCGTGCCGCCCGACCACCGCGACAGCAACTATCTCATGACGAAACGTACGCTTCTCGAAAAAATAAATATCCCCGACAGGAACATTCTGAGAATTCCGGCAGAGAAAGAACCCGCTGTTGCCGCCTCAGAATACGAAACGACGATGCGAAAGTTTTTCGGCGATCCGGCCGGATACCCTGTATTCGATATCGTACTCCTCGGCATAGGAGAAGACGGCCATACCGCTTCGATATTCCCTGACACGAAGGGGGTCGATGAGCATGTCCGATGGGTATCTGACATCTATGTGCCACGGGCGAAAACATACAGGATTACCGTAACCCTTCCTGTCATCAACAATGCTCGTAGGATCGTTTTCCTCGTTTCAGGTGCGGCGAAAGCGGATATTGTGCAGAAAATATACGATCGAACGAACCTCGCCTATCCGGCCTCGCTGGTCGCTCCGGTTCATGGCGAATTGATTTACCTCGCGGACATGGATGCCGGAAAAAATATCGATATTACCTGAGCAATCAGTCGGGCGACGGCGAAAAAAAACAGCGTACGATCTTCGCCCATGAAAGAATCGTACGCCGTCGGAGGCCCTTGGCAAGGCACACTCGAGAAAGAGACTACCGGTTATCTGATCAGCACCATCCGCTTCACACTTTCGAATCCGCCGACCGTTAATTTATAGAAATAAGTTCCCGAACTCAGGTTTCCTGCATCGAAGTTCGCTTCGTACGTGCCCGGATTCAGTTCCTGGTTGACAAGCGACCTGACTTCCCGCCCGAGTTGGTCGTAAACGACGATGTTTACCATGCTCCGGCTGGGAACGGTATAGCGGATTACCGTCGTCGGGTTGAACGGATTCGGATAGTTCTGCTCCAGGACGAATCCTTCGGGAATCCGGTCGTCGATGGATTTAACGCTCACGACGGTAGAATAGTCCGCAAGCTGCGGATTGTACTCTGCCCACGGCAGATCCCACCGTTCGCCTTCCGGATCGAATGCTCCGATATAGTCCACAACGCTGAAGAACGGATTCTGAAGTCTCTCATGGGAAAAATCCGCACCTGACGATGCCGGCGAACCGTCCATAGGAACCGGATTCGGGTTGGAGAGATTGAACGGCGCTTCGAGCATAACTTCGGCGGCGGTATCGAAATACTGATTACCCCAACCTTCGGTCAGGAACCACGCCTCTGCATCGAACCCGTCGACGTTTGTCGTTATTCCCCCCTGTGCAACAATTGTATTGCGAATGGCGAGCTCGTCCGCCTGTGCATCGTCGGCTACGGCTGCTCCGTCGAGCAGTATGCCGGTCGGCCATCCCATAAAGATGCTGTTGAACGCCGACGTTCTGGTCGCGCGCCGTGCGTGAATCCCCCGCCGGAAATTCTGGTGCGAGAATGCATCGGGATTAGATTTCGGACCGATGACCGTAAAATTCGAGAATGTAGGCGAAGTTCTCGGCAACCTCCCCGGATCGCCGGTCGGATTCCCGTCTGTCTCGAATCCGTTGCTGCCGCTGATATCCGCAACGTTCGGATGCCGTATGCTCAGACCGAACTGCAGATTCCCATGGAATCCGAGGTCGGTGTCCCAGTCGTCGTCGACAGGGGCGAGTGCTATCAGATATTTATGATTAATGGCGCCCCCCCACCATTCGAACGCATCGTCGCCGTTGTAGCTGACCTGGAAATAATCAATGACCGTTCCGCGGCCGACGCCCGCCATGGAAAGTCCGTTGATCTCGTTGTCTGGTGCGAATGCAATGCCTGAATACTCGAGGCGGACGTATTTCATGACTCCGCTGCTGTCGTCGTCGTTCGGAGTCAGTCCGCCGCCGGCGATCGTTTCCGTACCCCCCTCGATCTCAAAGAGGCCCGTTTCGGTGTTTACCGATGCGTAGCCTGCGATAATGATCCCTCCCCAATCGCCCGGTTCGCGAAAACCGGGAGATTCCGGACTGGTGAAGACGATCGGATATTCCGGAGTGCCGACTGCATTGATATACGCTCCCCTGTTAATTATCAGCGTCGCCTTCGATTCACGGTCGCCGAAGATGATCGTACCCGGTTCTATCGTCAGGGTCGCACCTTCATTGACGTTGACAAAACCGATGAGTTGATACCGTTGATCGTTCGTCAGCGTCATATCCGAATCGATGTTGCCGGATATCGTCACAACGTCGCCGAGTTGTGCAAAGCCGCTCAAAGAGATTAAAACGGTGCAGAGAAACAATGAAAACCGAATCATAAATTTTTGCATCATGTATAGCCTTTCATAAAGTTAAGTGATTTTGAAAAACGGCTGCAAGTTCATTATTCTGTGCAGCCTGTGCGTGTTGTTCGATTATCTTTGAGCGGAATCCCCCCTTTCGGTTACGGATTAAAATTTATACGATATCCCCAGCGAGTACGAACTGCCCCGCAAATTTCCCCGGATTTTCAGATCCTCCTGCATGAATCGCTGTTCCTGGCCCAGGATATCCTTCGCCGTTAATTTCAGCTCGAATGAACTCAGGAGGCGTTGGGTCAGGACGACATCGACGATGTCCCGGGGCATTTCGACAAGTTCCCCCTCGAATGAGGTCGAAATCTCCATCACCCGCTTGCCGAACTTGTTGTAGAGAAGATTGACGGATGTACCGCTCTCCTGATTCTCGTACATAAGTCCGAGGTTGACGACGTAAGGCGATTGTCCCTGCAGCGGTCTGCCCGTCCGTCCGATCGTGGTCTCCGTTCCCCCGAGAGAGACTTCCGATTTAATGCGTGCGTAGTTCCCGCGGACGCTGAATTTGGAAAGAGATTCGGCGAAACGTTTGAGTGAAAGTCTCCCTTCGATCTCGAACCCGTAATTTTTAGCCTTATCTGCGTTTAAGAATGTGCGCTCCGCGTTCAATGAGACGCCCGCGATGACCACCTGCTCGATGGCGTCGGTGATGTCCTTATAGAAAATGCTCGCCGAGAGCATCTCCTCGAAGCCCGGGAACGTCTCAAAACGCAGGTCGTAGTTTTTTATACTTGCAGGACGCAGTTCCGTATTCCCCCGTACGGAAGTCTGCGTGCTGAAGTCGAAGTACATGAAATTGGAAATCTCCCGCAGCTCGGGCCGGTTGACCGTTTCGCTGTACGCAGCACGTACGTTGGTTGCGGGTGAGAGTCTATACACAATATTGACGGATGGAAGAAGATCGGCTTTCTTCCTCTTCACGTTGATCTCTTCGGTGGCGTTCAGGTTCATCGTATGAACTTCCTGGACCGATTCTTCCCATCTGGAGCCGGCGATGAGCCTGAAATCCTGACTCAGAACTCTGAACGGCAGATCGACCATTGCGTATGCAGCGGAGACGCCCTGAGATGCGGTATAATTATTCCCGCCATTTCGGTATTCGTCTATGGAAAATCCGTTCCGCCGGAAATTCTCCGCGTTGAAGATCGTTTCCTTGGGGAGATAGTATAGTTCCGTATCGGTGAACCCGTTGCCGCGGGCATTGATGATGATACCGATCAACCGTGAAGTGAAATCGCGTTCGGTCTCCTCGAACGATCCCCCGAATTTTATTTGCGCGGTGAGGAGGGGGAGCAAGAAATTCGCCGAGTAGGCATTCGATTTATCGTTCAGTTTCGAATAATATCTGCCCCCGTTCTTCATATTCGCCTGAAATCCGAGCACGGCATAGTAGGGATCGCTCTCGTCCGAACTGAAAGACCGGGCGTAGATAATTCGCCGGTAGTCGGGTTCGTCGCGGTCCGAAAGAGAACGTGAAATCCTCCAATCCGTCTGCAATCCGCCGAGCGAGCTGAAGTAATGTTCCCCGTCCAGCTGGCCCGAGTATACCGAGCGCGAAACGTAACGCATCGCGGTATGGACGAGGTCGGCGCTGATATCCGTATACTGCGGGCCTCTCAGTTCGGTAACTTCGTCGTCAGCGCTTCTGGTATAAGTATTTTTTATGCTGAGTTTATGGAAATTCGAGAGCTTATAGCTGAAGTTGAACATCCCTCCCCAGAGTACGGAATATTTCGACTGTACTCCGTTGTAGAGAAATCTCGGTTCGCCGCTGGTTTCGTATTCGTTCCGCTCCATCCGCAGGTTGTCGTATCCGCTGCGGTATGAGAGCGCGGTCACGAATCCGAAATCCTGTCCGAGCAGACGCGTGCCGTCGCCGAAAGAGACCGAATAGCTGTTGCTCATCGGCGCTTTCCGTACGGCGGTGCCCCACGAGTTCGGAAACTGCTGTGCGATCTCGAGCCGATCCTGGGGTGATATGGTTGTACTGCCGACGTCGCCGGGAATACCCGCGGGCAGTTTGCGGGAGCCGTCGTCGAAGCCGAGGTAATCCCGTGAACCTCCCGAGTACGAACTGAAATTGTCGAAGGTAGTAATAGAATTGTACAAGGCCGAGCCGTTCACGGTAACGGTAAGATCGGGCGGGAAATCGATTGTGTTCATTTTGAGCAGGCCGCCCGCAAAATCACCCGGCATATCCGGTGTGAACGATTTCGAGATGATCATATTCTCAAGCAGATTTGCCGGAACCATATCGAAGGCGAATGCCTTCCGGTCGGGTTCGGTGCTGGCCAGTGCGCCGCCGTTGAGCATCGCTTTGCTGTACCGTTCGCTGATCCCGCGAACGTAGACGAACTTATTGTCCACGACGGAGAGCCCGGTGACTCTCCGGAGAGCGTCGCTCGAGGTGGCGTCGGGGGTCCGCTTGATCTGTTCGGCGCTGATACCGTCGCTGATCTGGGCGGAACGCTGCTGAAGTCGGAGCAGGGCTGCTTCATAGGAAAGCAGTGCACGGGCTTCGATAACGATCTCCTCCGTCTGAATCGCTTCGGGACTCAGTATGCCGTCGATCGTTACCGTTTGTCCTTCTTCTACGATTACGCCTGTAACGATCTTCTTCCCGTACGAGATCGCGGAAATGATGATCGTGTGCGTACCGGGTTGTACCTGCATAATTACGTACTTGCCTTCGATATCTGCTGCCGCGCCGCGCATCGTTCCCTCGATAATGATATTTGCGCCGATGACCGGATCGCCCGTCTCGGAATCGACGACTATACCGGTAATGCGCCCCGGCTGCGATTGTGCCAGGACAACCTGGCCCCACAGGAGAGCGAGCATAAGGAAAACGCCTGCCAATACCGCCGGTATACCTGTCTTACATCGTTTCGAATTTACCATAGGACCTTACCCTTCGGACTTGTTATTAGGTGACCTCCGACCTTTTGTTCACCGCGACACCCGAAAGCGTTACCGATCTGGGCTGAGATAGAGCACGTCCCGGGCGCTGAAACCAGTGAATGCTGGGGTAAAGATAGACGAATCTATTACTTGTAAATTACTTCGATGTTAAGGAATTGTGAATTGTAAAGGGGCAGGAATCGCTGGAATACAATCTAATTATTAGGTTTTTCCGCATTCGGCGGACGGCAGGACGATGCTGATCCGGCGGTTACGAGCCCGGCCTGAAGATATTGAGATGATGAAGCGGGGATATTTGGGATATCGAAATTACAGACCGAGCATCGTGAAGACATTTACCTGGAGCGCACATTGAGAGGTGAGCTGGCAGACAAAAGAGCAGGCCGAATGGCCGTCAGCCGATAGAGCGTATGCAACGGACATAAAAAAAGGGTGGTTGACGAATCAACCACCCTTTATGAAAAACCGATCAGAGATATCAGTTAAATATGTATCGTACTCCGACCTGAGCGCTCCAGGTATTGTTGATGTTAATATTCTTTTGGTAAGTTTCGGTCGGAGGCGCAGTCGTACCGGCTGCATTGTTTACTGTAAACGTAGCATTGCCGTTCGCATCGGCCCCTCTGTATTGCAGGAGGCTCGCCTGGGTTGACGTCTGTGTGACGCCCCATTCGCTGTTGATGAGGTTGCCCAGATTAAGCATATCGAATGTAAGCTGCAGTTTGTGTATGCCGAAGAAGGAAATATCCTGGACGATTCTGAAATCTATGCGATGCAACCAGGGTAATTTCGCTCCGTTTCTTTCGGTGACTTTCCCTCTCATGCTCTTGAGGTAATCGTCCTGTTCGATAAACGCATCGAGGGCGGCCCATTGCTGCTGAGCCGTCATCCCGTCAGGTCTGTCGATAAGCTGAGCGTCTTCGAAATTATTGGGAACGTACAATAGTCTTAATCCGCCGTCGCCGAAGGTGCCGGAGTATGTATAGCTGAACCGGCCCCATTCACCGCCGAAGTAGATAAGGGAGACGCGTGTGAGGTGACTGCGGCTGATGATCCTCGTATCGTACGACAGAGCTGCAACGATTTTGTTCGGCTGATCGAACCGCGAATAGCCCGTCTCGGGATTATTCCGGTCTCTCTGGACTACGTTCGGCCACAGTGACTGTGCCTGCGAGCCTCCAATGAGGCCGTAGTCACGCGATCTGCTCCTCGTATAGTTGAGACGCGCTACCAGTCCGAAGTCGAACGTTTTTTCGAAGCCGACCGTCATCGACATGTAGGTGCCCGAATTGATATTGGTGAGGTAATAGACCTCTCTCAAAGGAGTACCTTGGGCTCCATCGATGCCTTGCGAGTAGAGAGGATACGCATGGCCGCCGACGTTCACGGTCTGGCCGGTGGGCCGATTCGCGAGATTCACGGCCAACGGACTATTGAAGTCCACCGAGAAGATGAATTCCGCGGTACCGATGATTCCGTGGGGGAGCATCTGATCTACCGCTATGTTGGATCTCCATACCTGCGGCAGCTGAAAATCGTCGGCAGTGACGTTGACCTGGTTCGGGATCTCGGCTTCGAGAGTCGCCGGATCCGGACGGTAGAAGTCTACATCAGACTGAAATCCCTGCCATACGGGATTTCCATTCACGCCCCATGAATCGGCGTAGTAACCTCTCTGTCCGCGCATGACGCCGTTTCCATTGATCTGATTGGAGATCCAGACGAACGGAAGCCGGCCCGAGAATATTCCGGTGCCGCCGCGAAGCTGGGTCGTCCGGTCGCCACGCACATCCCAGTTAAATCCGATTCGCGGTGACCAGAGGGGATTCATACCGGGGAATTCGCTGACATCCGGAGAGATATTGTCTCCACCCCTCGGATTCGGAATCGAGAGATTCATTCCTTCCACCCTCAGGTTCCGCGGAGCATCGATCGGATAGAACGGCAGATCGATCCGGATACCCGCAGTTAATCTGAAATTCTGCGATACCTGGAACTCATCCTGGATGTACAATCCCAGTTGTGCAAAGTTAACTTCGTCCAGCGGGAGCGCCGTCGGATTGTCCTGATCGTACGTATACCCGATCGCAAAATGGGACGGGCGGACGCTCATGTTACCGTTGATTACCGACTCGACAAATTCGTTGTATGATGCATAGCGATACCATGAGTTCCAAACGGGATTGAACGCGTTGGCGAACGTCATATATTCGAAACTTGCGCCCGCTGTGATTGTATGCCTGCCGGTAAAGTAGGTGAGGTTGTTCGAGACGCTGAATACGTCGTTCTCGAGCAGGTTGCCCACCGTAAAGAGCTCGTTTCCGAGAGACATGTAGTACAGCAACTGGCCACCTTGATCCGGCTCCATGATCTCGATCATCGGGAAGGTGACCTCACCCGGTACACTGCGCTTCGGATCGGTGATCCATGAATAACCGATGTTGAAGCTGTTCGCGAGTCTGTCGCTTAAAATGGAGTTGACTTCACCGACTACAGACGTGACAACGTTGTCGACCGAGTAGTGTCCATTTCTGAAGGTGATCGCTTCAGGTCCGAATCTGTTCGTCCATGTATAACGATCCGCGCCAGGGAATCCACGGATACTGTTGCCGTTGATCGTAACATCGTTAAAGGCATCATATTGGTTGAATCGTATCATTGCGCGGTGCTGGTTGCTGATATTCCAGTCAAGCCGGGCATTTAACCGGAGTCCCTCATCGCCGAAAGGAATGCTTTCAAAACTGCCGGTTTCGTAGCCGTAAATAGCGCGCATCTGGTCTCTGACGAACTGCGCCTGTTCGATGGGAACTCTGGAAATCTGCACTCCGTCAGGTGTCTGACCCGGTCTCAATGCAAGCCGGTCATCACCGGGATTGTCGGCTTCTTCCTGTTCGACCGAGGCAAAAAAGAAGAACTTATCCCGCATGATGGGACCACCCACAGATATACCGCGAACCGACGTAAACGAATCCGCGATGTTCAATTGGTTCTCGCCGATCTTGTCGCCGACGAGTTGTTCGTTTCTGTAGTATTGATAGATGGTACCGCGGTAGGTATTGGTTCCGCTCTTCGTGACTGCGTTCACACTGGCGCCCGTAAAACCTCCCTGGCGCACATCGTACGGAGCGAGATTGATCTGTACTTCTTCGATCACGTCCAGGCTTATCGGGTTGCCGGCCGCAAACTGATCCGACCCCAACCCGAAATTGTTGTTGTAGACGCTGCCGTCTATTGTATAGTTATTGAAACGGTTGTCTCTTCCGGCGAAACTCGTGCCGCTGCTCTGCGGCGTGATCCTGGTAAGATCGTTGATCTCTCTGCTAATAGTCGGTATAAAGAGTATTCTATCCGAGGAGACATTTGTTGATGCGCCGGTCCTCTCTTGGTTGAAGATAAGGTCTTCAAGTGCTGTTACGAAAATATCCTGAAGCTCTATCGCCTCGGAGTCGAGTGTGGCTCGCTGATTATAGGTTTCGCCGAGGCTCAGGTAGACATCTTCCGCGACGAATGTACGGTGCCCGACGAATGAGAACGTAATCGTGTACGGACCGCCGACCCGCATATTCGGAATGCGATAGTTTCCGTCGCTCCGGGTGCTTGCGCCGTACGTCGATCCCGTCGGGACATGGACCGCGATGACGTTCGCTCCGGGCAGCGGATTTCCCCCTTCATCCGTTACGACCCCATGTATTGCTGCAGTTGTAATGCCCTGCGACAATAACGGTGTCTGGATGATGCAGACCATCGCAGCTACCGCCAGAACGGTAACGGCGAGGCGTGGTAAAAATAACCTCATAATACCTCCGTTGAAATGTGTGTATGGGTGTGAAGAATGTGAGTATATCTGTGAGTATGAAGGATAGCTGGGTGTGTTGGTCATTGCTAAACGGCAGAAATTTTTCAGATAAACGCTATTTTACATCGTTACGACGGCTGATTCGAAAAGTCGCTTATCGTCCATGAGCAGGTACGAAATATCCAAAGCTACGGAAGAAAGTCAAAAAATACAAGTGAGAACTGTTAATTAATTGTTAACTCGAGCGGAATATTTTTAAATAATTATTCCTGTATAATTTACGAAAAGAATTGGATTATCGAGTCACGCGTCGACGCTGCGCATGGTGTAATTCCGATCAATCGAATTTTACGATCGTGCCCTTCTTGCATCGATAAAAGATTTAACCGCGAAGATCACAAAGATAAGACAAAGCACCGCCATTGCACTCTGTGCGTAAACCGCCGGGGCGCGTTCCACCGTACCTCCTCCGAGTATCGTAAAAAGTTGGAATAATCCGCGGACTGAGCCGAGGAAACCGACCAGCGCGAGCGCCGCCGCAGCGTGCATGGTATGCTTGCGGGCCTGATCGCTCCTCTGGCCGATCCTTCCGAGAATATAGAATATCAGACCGAAGAAGGCGGGGATCAATGCGGTGATGCTCTCCCTCCCGGTCGCCAGATAGCCGATAAGACCGACCAATACGAGTGCAAATCCAAGCGCAATCGAGAATTTTACCATAAAGCATTCCTTTGCTGTTGTTGAGAGTGAGTGGGTCTGACCGCCGGAAACAGGAGGATCGATTCGACAAATGAGCATGCCGCTGCGTATGAACCACAATATACGAATATCCTTAGTTCGAAAAAAATCTGTTATGATATTTCTTTGATTTACATTATTACATCGGGATTTTATTTAATAATCGGAGAGTGAACGGATATAGCATGCCGGATCAGTGACTAAAATATTTTCCAGTTGCGGTATGCCGGCGCCTGCTCATTGGGACAGATAGCCTGATGTGAATACGAGTAGATTCGAAAGATGCGTGATTCAGAAGCTGAGAAGCAGGGAATTATCTATTATAGTAGGAGACACAGATAAAACTTACAAAATCAGGATTTTATATGGGTATTGAATTTTTTATCCCAGAATAAACTATTTTTTATAGTTTGAAATCTGTCTCTGAGAACTCGGCGATTTCAATTGTTATGAATAAAACGTTTCGAAAATTGCGTTAATCTGTATGATTTTGACGTTTTTGGAACCGGGTGGAAACAAAAGCCGGATACCTGTCGAGAGCAAATTAAAAATGGATGGAGTGAAAATACGGTACATATTGATTACTTGCTTTTTTTTTGATACCATTTGTTTATGTAAGTTCAGTATACATACTAATTGTGACGGATGGGGCATATTGGGGGATGAGTTCCTGCTAACACAATATCATACCGGCATACATGGCTCATAAAACCTTTCATCGTTCAGCTCACCGCCTCCCTGAAGCGACCGGATTGCGCATTCTAAGTCTAGTCAGAAAAAACGCCGGTCTTTCGAGGACGGAGATCGCATACCGACTCGGCTTATCAAAAGCGTCGGTAACTCAACCGGTGAACAAGCTTCTCAAATCCGGTTTCTTAATAGAACTCGGCAAGAAGTCCTCGACAAAGAACGGAGGGAAACGTCCGACCGTTCTCGGCTTCAATCCCATCTCCGGTATTATTGTCGGCATATCCATCGAGATGACGAGCGCCACGGTGATTGTTACCGATCTCGATGCCGCCGTCGCCGACAGGGCATGCGTAGAGTATGGACTGGACTCCCACCCCGACGAAGTTTTAAACCTGATCCTCCCTCTGATTCAGAGTCTTCTTTCGAAACATCTCAAACCGCATACGCTCTTTCTCGGCATAGGCATCGGTATGCCGGGGCTGATTAATTCCCACACGGGTACCGTGAACTATACACACACGCACCGGGGATGGGAAGGGATCAATCTTCGTCATATTTTCGAGAACGAGTTCGGTGTGCCGGTCTTCGTCGAGAACAATGTGAAGACCATGGCCATCGGGGAAATGCTCTTCGGGAGCGGCAAGGGAGGCCGGGATCAGATCTTCTTGTGGGTCGGATTCGGCGTCGGCGCGGGTATTCTGCTGAACGGGAAACTGCATAGAGGGATCAGCTTCAGCGCCGGTGAAATCGGATATAATAAACTGAGCCATCTCATAGCCAATCCGGAATCCCTCCCCCTCTTGTACAGGAATCAGCAGAACCTCGGCGAAATACTCGGCGATCATACGCTCGTCAGCTCGGTGAAACAACAGCTTGCGCTCGGCACACAATCGCTGCTTAATCCGGATGAAAAAATCACGGTCGATGCGATCGTCGATGCCGCCGGCGATCATATGTGTCATGCCGCACTTGAGGAATTCGGAATTCTTATAAGTATCGCAGCGGTGAGCCTGATCAACACCCTCAACCCCGAATTATTTATCATCGGCGGGAAATCGGTCAGGTCGCCGAGCCCGGTGCTGCAAATCGTAAAAGAAAATATCCGTAAAAATACGCTGTCGACTCCCGCGGAACTGGTCGAAGTCAAACCGGCGATGCTTGGAGACGACGGAGTTGTGCTGGGCGCCGTAGGACTGGTCCTGTCGGAAATGCTCGACGTAAAAAATTCTAAGCCGCTCAAAACATTGCTGCACTCACACTAATCCAACGGCCGGTATCAGCCGGAGCATTTCGTCTACCGGCGGCGTGAACAACGAATTGACGGATTGTGCATCCTCCCGGGATTTCCCGCCGGTTCTCCGGCGTGTGTATCCTGCATTCTTCATCGCAACTTCACCCTATACATTGCCGGACAAACATTTCTGCCGGCTCATAATGTTCACCTTTTAAATACAAATGGAACACGTGTCCGCTGCCGCTCCCGTCGCCGCCGATCCGCAGTCAGTTTCGGCATTCATCGTCTACCTGCTCATAATGATCGGGATCGGAATCTATGCGGCGAGATTTTCGTCTGGCGGTGTCGCCGAGTTCTTCATCGGCGGCCGGAAAATGAAAAGCTTTGTGGTGGGATTGAGCGCGGTGGTCTCCGGACGAAGCGCCTGGCTCGTGATCGGCGTGACCGGCATGGCATATGTGCAGGGGATTTCCGCGATATGGGCAATCCTCGGGTATACCCGACGCTTTTTGTCGGGGGGAGTGTGAGAGTAGCGGTTAATTCAAGCGGAGCGTGGCCGGTTCAGTATAAATAGTTCTCACTAAAAAAGTCTTATTAATAAAGTTTCTAAGTACTTTTTCAGTGAGAACTAGTTATACCTGCACATACTATTCCGAGTTTCTGTTCCTTCATCAGGTCTCTAAGTGATAAGGGATGGGGGTAGGTCAAATTGTTTGCAGAAACAGAAACGCAGGGGTTTATCGATATATTATTTAACTGAAAATTGAAAAAGAAAATGAAGTAGAAAGTATCTGGCATAATTACTGTTCTAAATTGGATCCTGAGCGCCCATAATCCCGTAGGGATGACAGTATGGTAGCAGATAATTAATAAAACACAAAATTAAACCCCGTCAGGGGTGACAGTATTCTTTAGCGGCTCTGTGGAGATGCATGGTAAATACACGGTATGATTCGATCTGCCGGCTGTACATGTCTTAGCCGATATTATGGGCAGAAAAAATAAATTGATTCACGATAACAGATGATTGCGCTACCATACTGTCACCCCTGACGGGGTTTGACGCGGTGTGTTGATATCGCTGTGCTACTCACCTACGCCGGAGCGCGGACGTTATTTCACTTGCGTTTTCCACGCGTGCTATCCCGAATCCCATACTCCTTCAAAAAGAGGTCATACCGTATTACCTGGAATAATTTCATTCCCCTTTGCGTATTCTTGTCTTAACTGCTTTATATTCATATGATGATTCCGGCAGGAGCATATCGATACACCGCGATTCAATTATATGAAACCGGGGTATCAACGGACTAAAACCTTATCCGGTCTCAATAACCTTAGTAGCACGAACGTTCCATACCCCATCGACCTTAGTACCTTATTTCTGTTATCAGGACTCGCGTATACGGAGAATTAAATACCATAAGATCTATATACATCTTATACATTCGACTACCAGAGGACAATACAGCCTGGTAGGATAAAGAAAGGATAAGGTAATAAGGTTTTTGTTTTATGTGGGGAGACTGTTTGCTACTAAGGTTGAGTGAATAAATAAGGTTTAAGATATTTATATTTTAAAGTGCCTCTAAGATTACTTGTGATTTTACGACAGATTGTATATATCTAATATTGGGAAATCAGGCATTGAAGTAGTACGATGTGGGTATCACGATCCGTACATCATGACGATGGAGCAGCAGAGGGGAGTGGGGTCGGCGGATAAGCGGTATCAGTTTACGGGTCATGAAAAAGATGAACTCACGGGTCTGATGTATGCGGGAGCGCGGACGTATTTGACTGAGGAGGGTGTATGGATGCAGGTGGATCCGCTGGCGGGGAAGTATGCGGGGTGGAGTCCGTATAGTTACAGCGCAAATAACCCCATCATATTCTATGACCCAGATGGAAGACAGATAAACATATACGTTTACAACAGCACCAGACACAACGTAGCTGTTAATGATGTTGCTACGATAGTAGTGAATCAATTTGAGACTGAGGGTGTCAAAGTTTATACAGGAATCGCAGGCAATTTTAAGTTCGAGCTAAAGAGATTGTTCGGATCTGAAAACTCAATCAAGGTTAAGTTAGACCTATACGCTTCGGATGGCACAGGGCGTGGCGCCTCCATCGATAAGTTTACTGGAGATCGAAATACAGTATTGGTCAATTTGGTAGGCTTGCAGCATGATGGGGAAACAAATCTCGAGACTGCTGCTGCCAATGATGCTTCCCATGAAATCGGTCACAACAAAGCCGACCTGCAGCATCCAAAAGATGAACAAGGTAGGGAGCACGACGATGGCTCAATAATAGGAAGAAAAATCAAAGCAGGAACTATTGGAGATGAAATAAGGCAGATTTCACCACCCGACCAAGAAAAACTACAAGAAAGACTCAACAAGAGAAAAAATGAGTGACAATGATAAGGAGATGGTATGACGTTTTTTCAACATAATGTAATAGGTGTTATAGTCAAGCTTTGTATCGGTGTAATGACTGGGATCCAGTCCTGCTCGCATGATCATGCTGATATATCACATGCAGTTCGTGACGCATTACATCATGCTATTGCGTTGGAGAAATTGCCCGAAGTCGAGGGTATCTTTGTAAGTGATACTATATTTATACATCCGGTCAGGGAACGAGCTTCCCGTGATTCACGATCGTCATCGTTTGATGAGAACTTATCACGGGCACTCCCAAGACATATTGATAGGTGGTCAATTCTTCCGATAGATTCGATAGAAATACATAAACGGTCAACGAAGGAGCAGTTTGATTTTTTAATTTTATCAATCAGGAAACAGGATAGAGATGAATTGATTATCGATTTGATTAAGAACGAAATGTATTCTCCAGCCCTCGATCTGATCTACGTTGACCGTGGTCGACTGACTATCATTTTTAAAAGGAGAAAGACAATGTGGATAATTCGGGATATACAGTCTTATTACGGGTAACAAGGATTATATTTACTTTTCATGATGGCCTGATTGTATAAAATCGAAATAAGCAAATGACCAGAGAACGTAGCTATTCTTGATTCACGAAGATCTCTTGATAATTGATCATCATCATATGTACAATCTCTCTGTTCGGAAACATATGCAAGTAGAAAAGCAATACTTTTATTGAATGAAGGGAAAATTCCATCACCACAATTTCAATGTAGTTGCCATTTCCGCCCACTATTCCGTATATCACGTAGTGCGTGAGAAGACATCGCTCTTCCCACATACGAATCGGCTTTACCCTATGCGCATCTCAGCATCTTCGCCCCTTTATGCACGCTTGCCTTCACCACATTTTATTTGTATGATGATTCCGGCAGGAGCATATAGATCCACCACGATTAAATTATATGTAAACCGGGATATCAAACGACAAAACCTTATCCGGTTTCAATAACCTTAGTAGCACGAACGTTCCATACACCCATCGACCTTATTACCTTTTTTTTGTTATCAGGAATCGCGTATACGGTATGAGAATTAAATATCATAACCTCTATATACATTTTATACTATCAACGAAGAACCGTATTCCATTGATACCGGAAAGCAGCAGAAAGAGGGTTGAGAAGTATATAACCGGTATAGTGAAAAATCTTGATTCGAAACTGTATGCAATATACGCGAACCCGGATCATGTGCACATGCTCGTATCACGCTCGCCTGGTATATCGGAGGAGGGAATGGCAACGATTATTGCAGATGGTACCCGTAAATTTATTTTTGAAAACAAACTCAGCAACGGCATATTTTTATGGCAGGAGACTGCAGCTGCCTTTTCAGTATCGAAGTCTGATGTGGAGAGAGTATGCAGGTATATATTAAACCAAGGGGCGCATCATCGGAAGGTAAGTTTTGCAGAGGAATATGAGAAATTGATGAAACACTACCAGAGAACAATACAGCCTGGTAGGATAAAGAAAAGATAAGGTAATAAGGTTTTGGTTTATGGGGGGAGACTTTTGACTACTAAGGTTGAGTGAATAAATAAGGTTTAAGATATTTATATTTTAAAGTGCCTTCTGCATACGGTTTGGAGAAGTTTAGTAGATGACAAGTATCATGACATCGTTTACACTTCATTGAGAATGTTGATATATCCTTTTTCGTTCACCCACGGATAAAATGCAGCTTCTCCCTTAACGATTGTGCTGGTCCCGAAAGTACCGAGATTCACGTTTGAGATGGTCGAAATCAGTAAACCTTTGAAACATCCGGAGGTGTTCATCGAAACGGCTATTAAAACTTTATCGGATATATTCAATTAACATTCTTAATCAGCACGATCTTGATATCGACGGAATCCGGCAGATTATCATCCGGAATAATTAAAGAATCCCAACCATTGGTCGTCCTTGTTATGGCTAACGCACCCCGTGAAATGAGATACAGTATTTTAACACCGATCTCATCCACAGATCGATACATATAAGGAAGGTTGTGCCAGCCTCCAAGGGAACCGCCGTCGGTGTGATGTGCGTTTGCATAAACCACTATGGCTCCGCCGTTATTAAAAAAAGAAACAACATCTATCCCACCTACATTCTCCGGGGGAATTGAATATGCCCTAAAGATATTACCGGAACCATAATGTAAATTATTCCCCCAATCTGATGCTGATACGGTGAATTCGAAGGTGACGGGAAGAGAAATGTCTGGATGGAGTTTCTCAGGCGTCACCGCTCCCGAGGCAAGTTTTTCCGTTGTAATAGCTTCGTCTTCAACCGATAGTGCATGTATCGCATACGGCGCAGCGCCGAGCGGCATACGCGGCTCGAGTTCATCTCCTCCATCGATCGAAATGCCGACCCAATACTGCTCATCAAACGGGAGATCTATCGGATTTTCTTTCCCAAGCCAGGTATTGAATACTCCCCCGGATACCATGACGGCCTGGGTCTCATTCCAGAGTGCCGGACCTTCGGATGCGTTGTCGTAGATGCGGAACGTGAAAATATAGGCTTTATTTTCTACCGGTTCTCCGCTTTCGTCGGTGAGAAGTCCCTGATGAAAGATGGTGCGGGGAACATCGGCGAGGGTTACATATTGTACACTTAGCACTGAAAAGACGATTATAATGAATAATTTACGCAGTCTCATAGATCCCTCCCTTGAGCATATAAAAGATTGTCGGTTTTAATTTGAGATCATCAAGGATTTCGAACGATAGCGTCTATACAATAATTTGCCTGCAATAAACCAGACAAGATGAGACTACATATCTGTTCTCTATCTACATCTATGATATATGGTTAATCTAACCTAAACCGCCTTGCCCCTCAAACCATATCGAGTAAATTTAGAGTATCCTGCTTTACAGATCGGTTCGTAGATATATGTCCGAACAGGTGGGTGGAAACAGACAACGGCACAATTTAGTTTTTAGTATGCGGCTTAGCTAGGTGAAATATATTCGTGGAAAGGTTGCTGCGACTCTACTTGAGTCGAAGTATAATAACTTATTTCATAATTTCCAATATTTTAATAAAATTGACTCATCGAGTGATATCTAAGCAGACGACGTTCTTCAGATCGGATCCCTGAGGTTATCGAGCTATATCGGTAACCGAATCGCAGGGAACGAGTCGTTTGTTAAGGTCCTTGGTTTAGACTGAACGATAAAGATCGATAATACAGTTACGTACCGCCGGAGATAAGGCCCGTTTGGAGGCTCGTCCCCGAGGTTTATCCAAATCTGGTGAAAATGACGGATCCAATAGATCGGTTTACCCTGATATTCTTAAATCGGCATTCCTCCACAAATATCCTTCAAATCGCTTAAATTGCTTATGAATGGGTAAATTCTTAAATTACTAATCTTGTATATCATATTACTTCTTACTGAAAAAGTCAGGCTTCCCTCCCGACGGAGTCGGGATCAGGGCTCGGCCTGGCAGTGTTGGCGTCCGATGCGGAGTCGGAGGATGACAACGATTTTTTCAGCGGGAACCAATAAATAATCAACCTATCCGCGTATCCAATCATTATGTGAGATGTGATCGTTATGAAGAGTCGCATTTATTTCATCGGCTTAGTATGTATTCTGTTCGGTATAACCGGTTGTTCGAGACAGGCTTCGGAAACCATAATCGCCTCCATAGGCGATCAACCCCTGACGTTGACGGAGTACGAAGCTACCTATGCAAGACTGAACGGAGGTTGGGATAAAGGGAAAGAAGCATCCATCGACGACAGGAAGGAATTTCTCGACCTGCTGGTGCGCTATAAACTGAAGATGAAGGACGCCTATGCCGAAGGCCTCGATCGGTCGCCTGAGGTTCTGGAAGAGCTGGGCGAATATGAAAAATCGCTGGCGGTTGCATTTTTACTCGAGCGGGAATTTTTCGAACCCGCCTACCGTGCAATGTACGAGCGGAAAAAGTACGAAATCCGGGCAAGCCACATTTTGCTGCGTCTCGGATCGAATCCTTCACCCGCGGACACCCTGGCGGCATACGAACGGGCTCTCGGTTTGATACAAAAGCTCGATGCGGGGGCTTCGTTCGAGGATCTGGCGGTGGAACACTCGGAGGATCCGAGCGCCGCACAAAACCGGGGCGATCTGTATTTCTTCACCGGCGGACTGATGGTAAAATCGTTTGAAGATGCGGTGTTCGCCCTTCAACCCGGCGAGATGACCAGAACGCCGGTCAGGACGCAGTACGGCTATCATATTATAAAGAAAACCGACCGGCGGCCGAGCACGGGAGGCGTCCGGGCTTCACACATCATGAAGTATGCACTCGGCGATGCGGATCCCGCCGATACGCTCAAAGCGCTGGAGTCGATACAGGCAATTCTCGACACGCTGAGAACCGGCGCGGACTTTGCAGAAATGGCGCAGCGCCATTCCGAGGATTGGGGAAGTTCGGATAAAGGGGGCGATCTCGGAGTCTTTCAGAGAAGGCGGCTTCCAAAGGAATTCGAGGAGGTTGCGTTCGACCAGAAGGCGGGTGAAATCTCGGGAGTTGTCCGGACTCAGTACGGATTTCATATTATCAAAACCGTCGAACATGTCCCGCTCCCCTCATACGCCGATATGCGGGAAGAGCTGCGAAAGACATACCAACAATCCCGCCTGGACACAGAATATGCTGCGTACATGGATTCACTCCGGAGGAAATACGCGTTTGAGAGTCATCCCGAAAATATAGAAAGTTTTCTCGCCTCGCTCGATACCGCATCATTCACCGATACCGAGGACTGGATCGATGAGCTGCCCGGGGACATGAGAAAGACGACTCTCTATACCATCGCGGGGAATCCGGTCGGCGTCGAACGAATTGCAAAACACCTGAGCACCAATCCGGAATTCATCGGCAGGCGCCTGCAGCCGTCCGTAATCCGCGGCCTGATGAGCAGGATCGAAGAGATCGAACTGCTCCATGAAGAGGCGAAGGACATTCCCCGACGGCATCCGGATTTTACGGAGAAGATCCAGGAATACAAGGACGGCATACTAATATATTATATAGAGCAGCAGAAGGTATGGTCTGCGCTTGATCTCAGCGAGGAAAACCTGCGGACTTACTACGAAGCGACGACCGGTAACTATACCTATCCCGACCGGGTGAACCTGATCGAGATTTCGGTTCGTCAGGATACCCTCGCGCAGTCGATCTATAATCGAATTATTGCCGGCGAAGACATGGAAGAACTCGCGGCCCAATATACCATACGCCCCGGTATGAAGCGCAATCGCGGCGTTACCGGTATGATCGAGGCAACCAAGGATGATTTCTCGGCACGCGCATTCAGTCAGGAGGCCGGCGATGTCAGCGAGCCGTTCCGCGTCGGTTCCAACTACGCCATAGTCAAAACGATTGAAAAAGATCCTGCCCGGCATAAAACCTTCGAGGAGGCCCGTGCCCAGGTTACCACCGCTTACCAGGATGAAATGGCGGCGAAGCGCGAGCAGGAATGGCTCGACGGACTCAAGCAGCGATTCCCGGTCAGCATTCATTACGACTATCTCGAACAGGCATTTGCAGACTCAAAAGAGTGAACTTCATGCTTCCGAAGGGACAGATACCGCTCCTGTGCGTACTCTTCCTCGCGGGCTGCGCTGAAGAAGAGCAGCCCCAGGAATACGCCGCACGTGTCCACAACGAATATCTGACGCGCGCGATGATCAGTGAAAAGATCGACGAATCGCTCGGCATGAATGAAGCCGTCGTCCGGGAGTATATTACGCAGTGGATCAATACGGAGATGTTGTATCAGGAGGCGCGCCGCAGAGGTCTCGACCGAGACGAGAGAGTGCTCGGCCCCCTGCAGGATATCAGACGCCACCTCGCGATCAATGCGCTCCTCGAAGACGAAGTATACGGCGATGAGTATTCCGTCATCACCGATCAGGATGCGGAACGCTACTATTCCGAGCACATGCTCGAGTTTAGATCGGAAGAACCGATCGTCGAGGTGAGCTATGCATTATTCGAGCGGCGGAACGTCGCCACGACATTCCGGAACGCGGTCGTCCAGGGGACCGACTGGAACGAGGCGCTCGAACGGGTTCTCGATAACGCCGATCTTCCCGGCGCGGTACTTGAGATCGGGGACCGGGCATTTTACCGGCAGCGCGATCTGTATCCGGTCGAGAAATGGAATGCCGCCCGGCAGCTCGCTACGGGAGGAACGTCCTTCCCGATATCTACCGGCCTCGGCTTCTACATTATCAGACTGCATGCATCGATCCAGACGGGGAACACTCTGCCGTTCGATTTCGTCAAGAACGAAATAGGGGAACGGCTTGTTATAGAAAAGCGGCATGAGAAGTATCAACAGCTGCTCCAGCAGCTCAGGCGTCAATTTCCGATTGAGATTTCGTTCTCGTACGGGCGCGAAGATATGAATGCCGTTCACCAGGATACACTACCATAATGCGAAGGGAGTCGGGAATACGCATGAGGAATGTTGTTTTCGGAACTATGTTGCTGCTTATCATATGCGGTACCGTAATCGGCCAGCAGTACGCCGATCGCATTATCGCCGTTGTCGACCGTGAGATCATCCTCGAATCCGAATTGAACAGCCAGGTACAGATGTACGCCCTCCAGCAGCGCCTCGATCAACGCCGGATTCCGGAGCTGCGGGAACAGATCCTTGAGAGTCTGATCAATAAGCGACTGCTGCTCGCGATGGCGATCCGCGACAGCGTCGTCGTCTCGGAGAACGAGATACAGCAGGAAGTACAGAATCAGCTCCGGCAATTCGAACAGGCATACGGTTCGCTCGAGCGGGTTTCGGAGATCCTGAATATGAGCGTGCCGAGATTGCGCCGCGATATGCGCGAGGATATCCGGAAGGAACTGCTGGTGCAGCGTTTGCAAGCGCAGAAATTTTCACGCATGACCGTAAGCAGGCGGGAGGTGGAGGAGTTCTACCGTGAACATCGGAGCGAACTTCCCCAGGTTCCCGAACAGGTGGAGGTTGCCCATATCTTTCTGATACCCGAGGCCGACGTCAACGTCAAGGACGATGCATATGCCAAGGCCGAAGCGATCCGCGACAGCGTGCTTGCCGGAGCAGACTTTGATGCTCTGGCCCGGCGTCATTCCGTGGATCAAGGCTCGGCAAACAGGGGAGGGGATCTTGGATGGGTGAGACGGGGAATATTTGTGAGAGAATTCGAAGAGGTTGCGTTCGCATTGAATCCCGGCGATGTTTCGGAGATCGTAGAAACACAGTTCGGCCTGCACATCATCAGGATGGAAGAGCGGCGCGGCGATGCCGTCAGGCCCCGTCACATTCTGATCAGAATCGAGCGGACCGAGGAGAGCGACCGGCCTACTATCGATAAACTGAACGGGATCCGCGACCGTATACTCGCCGGCGAGTCATTCGACCAGCTGGCGCGCGAGAATTCCGAAGATGCGGACACCGCTCCGTTCGGCGGAACCCTCGGACTTGTAGCCGTCGACCAGCTCGAACCGGATATCCGCCGCGTCGTCGCCAACCTTTCGGAGAACGAAATCAGCGCTCCGTCGAGGATCAACTTCGGCGATTCATACGGCTATTCTATTATAAGACTGACTAAACGGATTCCCGAGCATCCGGTCGACGTAGAGCAGGATTATAAATTCCTCGAGCGTTTTGCACTGCAGAACAAAATGGAGCAGGCGTTCATGAAATTGATAGACGATCTGCGTGCGGAATTCTTCTGGGAAAAACTGCTGTAAACCGAGGACATGGTGAAAGAAAAATTTTCGGATGTAGAACTTGCGGAACAACTCAACCGATCTTACCGTCAGATTAAAAGCGAGATAGCGAAAGTTATCATCGGTCAGGATGAGATCATCGATCAACTGCTGATCAGCCTGCTTGCCAGGGGCCACTGCCTCCTGGTGGGCGTTCCCGGACTCGCCAAGACCCTGTTGATCAAGACGCTCGCGGAGGTCCTCGATCTGAAATTCTCCCGTATCCAGTTTACGCCGGATCTCATGCCGAGCGACATCACCGGAACTGAGATCATCGAGGAAAATGTATCCACCGGTGCGAAACACTTCCGCTTTATCGAAGGTCCCGTATTCGCCAATATGGTGCTCGCCGACGAGATCAACCGGACGCCCCCGAAAACGCAATCCGCATTGCTCGAGGCGATGCAGGAGCACCGGGTAACCGCGGCAGGAAGAACCTATATTCTCGACGAGCCCTTCTTCGTGCTTGCCACTCAGAATCCGATCGAACAGGAGGGAACGTATCCGCTCCCCGAAGCGCAACTCGACCGCTTTATGTTCAACTTGTGGCTCGATTATCCGTCGAAGGAAGAGGAGATCCGCATCGTCAGAACCACGACCAGCGAGTATTCACCCGAACTCAGCCGCGTGCTGAGCGCCGAGCAGATCGTTTCGTACCAGAACCTGGTGCGTAAGGTCCCGGTCGCAGACAACGTCATCGACTTTGCCGTCTCGCTCGTCGAGATGACCCGGCCCGGTAAAAACGGCGCTCCCGATTTCGTGAAGACCTGGCTGAGCTGGGGAGCGGGGCCGAGGGCGTCTCAATTTCTCATACTCGGAGCGAAAGTCAGGGCGCTGCTCCAGGGGAGGCATACGCCCGATATCGACGATGTGCGGCATATGGCCGGTCCGGTCATCAGGCATCGCATTGTTCCGAATTTCAATGCAGAAGCCGACGGGGTTGCAGCGATCGAAATCGTCAATAGACTTCTCGAAGCCCTAAAGGACTAACTCCCGAATCCTGCACGTATCGCATGCTTATTCCCGTCCTTTATTTTAGCGCGGGCGCCGTTCTGTTATACATCGGTGCGGAAGGCCTTGTCCGCGGAGCCGTACATCTCGCCAACCTGTTCCGGATAAAACCGTTCATTATCGGATTGACCGTCGTCGCCTTCGGAACGTCGACCCCGGAATTCGTGGTGAGTCTCATTTCCGCTCTCGCCGGCAACAGCGATATTGCACTCGGGAACGTTGTCGGGAGCAACATCACCAACATCACCTTAATTCTCGGAATTGCCGCGGTCATCCTGCCGATAGACGTCGACCGGAGCGATATCCTGATTCATTACCCGGTTATGCTCGGGTCATCCATTCTTCTCTTCCTCCTGTCGCTCGGCAGTTCGATCGGAATGCTGCCTGGTATTATATTATTAAGCTGCATCTTCATCTATACGGCCCTCCTACTGATGCGTACGGAACGACAGGTTGAACGAGCGGTCGGTGAACCGGTCTCCCGGCCTGTGTCTTTTCCCGGGAAAAAAAGTACCGTGCTCGTATCCGCTGTGTTCGTTGCCGGGGGATCATTTCTGCTCATGTACGGATCCGAGCTCATAGTCGATTCCGGTATGGTAATCGCACGGGCGGTCGGAGTTCCGGATTTCGTGATCGGTGTAACGCTGGTGGCCTTGGGAACGTCGCTTCCCGAACTGGCGACAACCGTCGTGGCAGTCATAAAGAAGGATACCGCTATGTGTCTTGGAAATATTATCGGCAGCAACATATTTAACGCGTTATTTGTTATTGGTGGTGTGGCGGTTATCACTCCGATCGGAGTAGCCGCATCGAGCGCCTCCTTCGAATTTCCCGTCATGCTCGGATTCTCTGTTTTCCTTTTTGTAATTATGCGGACCGGACTGAGAATATCACGCTTCGAAGCGGCGCTGCTCCTCTGCGGTTATATCCTGTTCATCCTCATACTGTTCCAGCGGGAAATGTCTTAATGCAAATGCTCCGGTACATATGCCTCGGCATGCTCTTTATTATCGACAACGGCTTATTATATTCCGGGGACGGGCATTCGGCAAGATCATACTGGATTTTTCTGCGAGATAAAGGTCCGGTTTTTTCAAAACAATCTCCTGCTCCGGAGGATGCCGCGCGCGTAGCCGGACTCTCGGATCGCTCGATTCAACGGCGTATGAGAAATATGAAATCTGAACCGATCGCGGGACCCGAGGATCTGCCTGTATATAGAGGCTATAGGGATGTCCTGGATCGGCACGGACTGACCGTCAGAGCCGAATCAAGATGGTTGAATGCCGTGAGCGTATCTGCGGCTCCGGGCGCGATCGGAGCCGTCCGCGAGCTGCCGTTTGTAAAAGAGATCCGCCCCGTATCCCGTATGAGCCGTCCCGATCCCATAGACTCCCCGGAAGGTGAGCTCTTCCTCAATATTGGCGATACCGAAGAGACGGAATTTTCCTACGGTCCTTCCGCGGCTCAGATCTCCCTTCATAAAATTGACCTGCTTCATAACCTCGGTATAACGGGGGGCGGTGCTGCGATAGGATTTTTGGATACGGGATTCGAATGGACCGCACATGAGGCTTTTCAGCATGTAAATGTTCTCGGTTCGAGGGATTTCGTCGCTGAGAATTATCCCGATGAAGTTCTTTCGCCGTTCCACTACAGTCATGGCACGGTCGTTTTTTCCGTGACGGCTGGATTCAGCGAAGGGAATCTGATCGGTGTGGCTCCGCATGCTGATTTTCTTTTGGCTGCGACGGAAGACGTGCGCTCCGAAACTCCGGCGGAAGAAGATTTTTGGGTGGAGGGGCTGGAATGGATGGAATCGTTGGGTGTCGATATCGTCTCAACCTCGTTGGGTTACAGCCTGTTCGACGACGGATTTCCCGGTTATACGCCGGAGGATATGGACGGAAAAACCGCGGTGACGACGATTGCCGCAGAAATGGCATATGCGCGGGGTGTACTGATCGTTGCTTCGGCGGGGAACGAAGGGGGACAGCCCTGGCGGATAATTACTACTCCGGCCGACGGCGAGCATGTCGTCGCCGTCGGCGCTATATTGTCGGGCGGCGATCTCGCTCAATTCAGCTCCCGCGGACCAACGGCAGACGGACGCATAAAACCGGATGTGACCGCATTGGGTGTAAACGTGTTCGGCGCATCCACGACCCCCGGGCAGTACAGAACCGAGAACGGCACTTCGCTCTCGGCTCCGATCGTTTCGGGGACCGCGGGATTGATCCTCTCCGCGAGGCCGTATATGTCGGCGGGTGAGTTGCGAAATTCGCTTCGTTTGAGCGCGGGTTCGGCCATGCTGCCGGATAACGACATAGGGTGGGGATTAATCGATGCGCAGGCGATGCTCGCCTTTCCGGTATTACGCGATGACGGCCATAGCCGGCGGATCTCGATGTTCCTCACCGCTGCTGCCGGCCTTCATCCGTCGGTTGATATTTTTATGCGGTCGGCCGGAGACGAATCTTATACGGTTGTAGGAATGCAGCCGGCAGGTTTACTCCCCGGCCGCACCTCTGGTAATTACGAAGTGGTTATTCCCGAGCATATCAGTACGGATCAGGGATTCCGTTTCTTCGCGATGGTCGTCGACAGCGCCGGGATTCCCCGCCGCTATCCAGCTGATCCCGCAGCGGAATACTTTCTGCCTGCGCACGGGTCGATTGTGGAATTAAGGGAGGCGGTACCGCCGGAGCGATTCGCGGTTCACCAGAATTTCCCGAATCCGTTTAACGATAGGACGATTCTGCGGTATGAAATTCCCGACGTATCGAACGTGACCGTCGACGTATTTAACATTCTGGGCAAGCATATAGTCACGCTTATCGACGGTCCGCATGCGCCGGGTGTTCATGAAGTAGAATGGAACGCGGCAATACAACCGAGCGGAGTTTATTTTTTCAGGATCTCATACGGCAACAGAACCGAAACGGGTAAAATGGTTCTGGTCCGGTGAACCGTTCAGATTATTTCTTCTCTTCCTGGTTTTCCTTGAAGTACTCGGGGTAATGTTCCTGTGCGCACGCCGGGCAGACGCCGTGACTGAAGTTTGCTTCGGAATGCTCCTTGATATATGATTCCACCTGATGCCAGTAGCCGGTGTCGTCGCGGATTTTTTTACAGAAGGCGCAGATCGGCAGCAATCCGCTCAACGTCTTTACCTTCGTCAATGCATCCTGCAGTTCGGTGATCAGGCGGTCGCGCTCGCGTTCGGCATACATGCGCTCGCTCACGTCCTTGAGGAATACCGATATCCCCTGTTTCCCCGGATAGACGTTTATATCGAAATAATGTACTTTCCCGTTGAATTTAAATTTGCTCACCAGCGTCCGGGTTGATTGCGTTTTCAAGGCTTCCCGGCATAACTCGTCGATCTGACTTTCGCTGATGTGGGGAATGATCCGGGTGATCGGTTTTCCGATCGCCGAGCTCGCCTGTACGCCCGTCAACGTTTCGCTCGCCTTGTTCCAATAGGTGCACTGCAATTGCGAATCGACGGCGAAGAACACGTCGGATATGCTGTCGGCGAGATCTCTGAATTGCTGCTCGTTCTTGCGGGCGGATTCCTCAGCAAGTTTCAGTTTGGTGATATCCGTGAGGGCGGAGATGATACCTACGACTTTTCCCTGATAATCGTGTAAGGGAGCCGCGTTGACCGAGAGAATGACCCGTTGTCCGCCGTGTTTCTCGACGGCATGTTCCAGTCCGAAGACAGGTTCGCCGGTCATCATCACCTGGATATACGGCAAATCTTTTTCGGGGAAGGGTTTCCCGTCGACGGTCAGGATCCGCGTCTGCAAATCGTTGTAATAATGCTGCTTGCTGTGCATCTTCGTTTCGAGACCGAGCAGGCGTTCGGCTGTCTTGTTCGCGAAGAAGATCTTTCCGCTGAGGTCGACGATCGTCATGCCGCTCGGCGTCGTCTGGAGGATGCGCTCGAGCTGTTCTTCGCTTCTGCGGACATCGTCCTCCATTCGCTTGTGCTTGGTCAGATCGCGCGCAACGACGAGCACAAACTCCACGGATTCGTCGCGGTTCAATTCGGGAACGATCCGGGCATGGAAATATCTCATGCCCGCAGGAGTAGCGAGCTCCGATTCGAGCGTTAGTTCCTTACCCTCCGCGACCACGCGTTCGAGCTCCTGATGCCAGAACGGGAACAGCTCCTGCGGGATGCCGACCTCCTGAATCTTCTTGCCGACGATCTTATTCCGCGTGACCCCCATGGTATTTTCGAAGACGCGGTTGACATACTGGAATCTGCCTTCCTTATCGTACCGCGCGACGATATCGGGGGCGTTCTCGAGCAGTACGCGCATCTCCTGTTCATGGCGGTGCAGCTCCCGCTCGAAATGAATTTTTTCTGTAATATCATGCCCGACGCCGACGACACCGGTTATTTCCCCCAACTCATCGCGCAGCGGCGATACGGTAATCTGGAAATGATGCAGGTCCCCGTTGAGCTTCGTCGCCCATCGATAAGTTGCGGATTCTCCGGTGAGCGCCCGCTTGTTAGCCGATTCGTGCAGCGATGCATCCTTGGGTCCCCAGATCTCTCTCGCCGTTTTACCGAGGAAAACATCGGGCCGGAACTTATCCGTGTCCTGAACCCATTTGCCGTACACGGCCGTATGTCTCTGTCTCCGGTCGAGCGTGAAGACCACGTCGTCGAGCGAATTGACCAGCAACCTGAATCTTTCATCGCTCGCCTGTATCTCCCGTTCGCTCTGTTCCCTCAGCTTTATCTCTTTCCGGAGCTCGGTCCAGCGACGAATCGCGAAAATGGTAAGTCCGATCGTCATCAGGACGAATATGAGCAATACCCTGTCGAAATTCGCGAACGCATTTTGATCGACAAACCGGTTCAGCGAATCGATCAGGTTGAAGTGGGAAAAGACAAAGAGGAGAATGAGAATGCAGGGGAATATGATGAGCGCGTCGCCGAATGCTCCGCGAAGAAGCCGTTTACCGTTTCCTTGAGTATTTGTCATTTATAAAAACCCGACGGATGTACATCTCCGAAGCACCGAGATGAAAATCCGGCGTGTTTTCCCCCTTTATATGTGTGGTTCTGTTTAACCGCTTATCGTTAAAGGAGCGGTCAGACCGTCATTGAATAACGTGACTACAATATAATCGATATACACCGAGATTGTCAACCGGTTGTGTCGGCTATCAAGTGACAGTCATCACCTCATATTTAGCGGTTAGAATCGAAACGGCTCATATTTGGTCCGCAGTTATAGTAGCAACCGATTTACCAATGAAATGCTCGCCGGAGAGACAGGGCATACCCTTATTTTGAGATTGAAACCATTGCTGCGCTGCTTGATAATCCTCCGTTGTCCGTCGGAAAATCGTTGAGAGGATATTTCGGATTGGAAAGAATATGGATAAACAGATAATATATCGCTACATTTATACGTTTGCGTCGAGGCATTGTTCAGTCGCCGGAGCTTACCCGTTTCGGCGGCGCTCTATATGGAGAGTACAGCCGAATTATTTTTTGGATAAAGACTGTTATGTTTCGGCGATTATATATAATAGTGCTTGAAGAAATCATAATGAAATCGGAAAAATTCAATCCATGAGTATTACATGCGGGATTGTCGGTCTCCCGAACGTCGGGAAATCGAGTCTATTTAATGCTTTAACCGCGAGTAAAGCCGAAATCGCGAATTATCCCTTCTGCACCATCGAGCCGAATGTCAGTATCGTACCCGTTCCCGACAGGCGGCTGGATTCCTTGCGAGTTATATACAAACCGGAGAAAGTAACGCCGACCATCCTCGAGTTCTTCGATATCGCCGGACTGGTAAAGGGGGCGAGCAGGGGAGAAGGGCTGGGGAATCAATTCTTACATCATATTCGCGATGTGAATGCGCTTCTGCACGTTGTACGATGTTTCAAGGACGACAACATCATGCACATCGACGGCTCGGTGGATCCGAAGCGGGATATCGAGACGGTCGAAACCGAACTCATTCTCAAGGACCTGGAAACGGTAGAGAAACGAATCGAACGGACTGCGAAGAGGGCGAAAAGCGGCGATAAAAAATTAAAGGAGGAAGTCTCGTATTGCGAAAGCATTCGGAGCCATCTTTCCGGCGGAAGAATGGCAAGCTATTACCAGACCGAAGGAATTGAACGCGAATTACTCAACGAACTTCATCTTCTCACCTCGAAACCGGTAATGTATGTCGCGAACGTCGATGAAGACGAGTATCTCAGGGGTAACGGAACCGTAAACATTATCCGTGAGATCGCGGAGAAGGAGGGTGCAGCGGTGGTAACGGTTTGCTCGAAACTCGAAGCTGAAATAGCCGGACTGCATCCCCGGGAACAAAAGTCGTTTCTTGCCGCATTAGGTATAGAGGAACCCGGATTGCATAAGGTGATCCGCGAGGCGTATTCTTTGCTGAACCTCCTGACATTCTTTACATGCGGACCGAAAGAGGTAAGGGCGTGGTCCGTGAAACGGGGAGAGAATGCCTACGAAGCGGCAGGGGAAATACATACCGATTTCCAGCGCGGATTCATCCGTGCCGAGATCGTGAAAACGGACGACATCATTCGCTACGGCTCCGAGGTTGCGGTCAAGGAGCGGGGATTAATGGCGTTGCAGGGAAAAGAGTATATCGTAGAGGACGGGGATATAATATTTTTCAGGTTCAACGTTTAACCGTTCCACCTGAGTTTGGACTTCGCTTCATCGGACATTCTGGCGGGAGTCCATACAGGCTCCCAGACAATCCTCACGTCCGCGTCGCGGACCTCCGGAATCTGCAGGATTCTGTTGCGCACATTCTGGGATATCATGGAGCTTGCGGGACAACCGGGAGACGTTAAGGTCATTTTAATCCCCACCCAGTCTTCCTCCACTTCTATATCGTAGATCAGACCCAGGTCGACGATGCTGATGGGTATCTCCGGGTCGTAACATTCTTTGAGTGCATTCAGAATTGTATCTCGCGATACAGCCATAGGATCCTCCCTTACATCCATAATCCAAAAAATAGTACCCAAAGATATTGAAGAATTAGCTCATTTTCAAATCGTCACTTGATAACCTCCCCGCCGCGTTCCTTTCGGAGCAATATTCCGATGAATAGAGCGGAAACGGCAACTATCCCGAGGGCGTACGGCGCCGCTTCGGTGAACATCGCCTCGACCGTATAACTCCAGACAGAGAGTGCAAGGGTTTCGAATCCGATCGGCGAGAGGATGAAGGTCAACGGGAGTTCCTTCATGGCGGAGAGAAAGACGAAGGCCATGCTTGCGATCATTCCTTTTCTGAGCAAGGGGAGCGTTGCTTTCATAAATGATTGCAGCCTGTTGTAGCCGAGTGAGCGTGCGGCTTCCTCGATTTGCGGAGGAGCCTGATAGAGCGCGCTCCGTATCGGCCCGATCGCTTCAGCAAGATAATGAAGCGTATAGGCGTAAATCAGTATGAACAGCGTTTGATACAAAAATGGAGCTGCTTGCAGGGTGAAGAATATCAACGAAAGAGCGAAGGCAAGCGGAGGAACCGCATAACCGACATATGCTGCCCGTTCGAAGAGCTTTGATAGAGGAGAAGGATACCTGACACCGATATAGGCAAGCGGTACGGCCAGGAGCGCGGCCAGCACCGAAGAGGGGAACGATACGATCAACGATCCCCGTACCGCCGGCCATATGCCGCCGAATATAAAATTATCCCACCCTCCGTAGAACCAGTATAAGATCGCAGCCAGCGGCGCCGCGACGCTAAACAGTGTAATGGAGATCAAAAATAAGTACGCCGGGATCTTCCAGCTATTCAGCCTATATAATAGAGGAGACCGTAGAGTACCTCGTCCGGACCTGTGGAGACGCAGCCCGCGGAGCAACCGCGCATCGACGAACAGCAGGCTCGCCGTTATGAGAATCAGAATAATCGCAAGCCAGGCTGCATATGTCCTGTCGAATGCCGAGGTGTATTGTAAGAAGAGAGCGTAGCTGAAGGTCTCATATCGCATGAGCGACACCGCGCCGAAATCACCGAGCACATGCAGCGCGACTAACAGTCCGCCGGCATATAGCGAGGGCCTGAGCTGCGGCAGGATCGCTTTCGCAAATACCTTCGGGGAAGAATACCCGAGACTCAAAGCGGTTTCCTCCAATGCAGGATCGAGACCTGCCAGCGCCGAGCGGAGATTGATGAACAGGTACGGCGTCAGATATAACGAGAGCACGGTCAGCGACCCCCAATATCCATATGGTCTCATGAGATCAATCCCGAACAGATCCGAAAGCATTCCGTAAGACCCGGTCAGACCGAGGTATGCATACGCCATGACGTAGCTCGGTATTGCCAGCGGCAAAACGCCGAGCAAGGTAAATAATCTCTTCCCCTTCAGTTCGGTTCTGGTCGTCAGCCATGCGAGGGGTATGGCAAGCAGGAAAGTGGTAACCAGGACGCCGACAGTCAACAGGAGAGTGTTTACGAAGAGTCGGAACGTTCGCTCGCGGAAAATAAGCTCGGCTAATTCGCTGAAATCGGCATCGAAAGCACGAACCAGGAGATAGGAAAGCGGGATGACCACGCCGATGCCCACGAAGATCGACGGGATCAACATATAGAGCGGAATGGAAAAGAAGCGATTGAACCTGCCGATCATAATAAACCGGCTTGCCGCAGGAGCGTCAATGTATCGTCCAATTCATCGAGGGATTCGAGGTCAATATCGGGCATCAAATCTATGAGATCGTCGAGAGGTACGAGCGCGGGACTTGAAATGACGTCCTCCGTGACAGGGTACTCGTACACTTCACTGGTGAAAAATTGCTGTCCTTTTGCCGATAGCAGGAATTCCAGAAACCGGGCGGCGATATCCTTCTTCGATGAGGTTTGCATTATGCCGGCCCCGGCAACATTAACGAAGTTGCCGACATCCCCGGATCGATAGAATTTCTGTTTTACCGGAAAAGACTCATCGGCCTTATTATACCTGATCAGATAGTAATGATTGGTGAGTCCGAGATCTATTTCTCCCGCGGCTATTGCCTGAATGATAGGTACGTTCGAACGATAGGTCTTCGCACCGTTGTTCTTGACGGCCGATAACCAGGCGAGCGTTCTCTCACTCCCGTCGCGCTTCACCATCGCTGATACGAAGGTTTGAAAGGATGCATTCTGGGGGGCCCATCCGATCCGGTTCATCCAGCGCGGATCGGTAAGATCGTAAATCGATTCGGGAAGCGTCGTTGTGTCTATTCTGCCTGCTGCGTAGGCCAGAACCCGTGCCCTTCCGCTCGTCCCTACCCAGGTGCCCGCCGAATTTCTGAAGCGGGGTGAGATCCTGTCGATCAGCGAACCCGGAAGCGGTGTGAGCAGGTTTCGCCGGCTCAGCACGCCCAACGCACCCGCATCCTGAGCCCAGAATAGATCAGCGGGTGTTTTACCTCCCTCCTCTATTAAAGCCATGGTCAGCTGTGATGTGTCGCCGTACCGTACGCGAACGCGAACACCGCTTTCTTTTTCGAACTGTTTGATTATCGGCTCAACAAGTCCTTTGCTTCTACCCGAATATACGACAAGTTCCTGTGCGGATAACGGGAAGTAAAACAGAACGAACAGAGCGATAAGATGAACCTGGATACGTATCGTTGACAGCAATGCTCCTCTGAAATCTTTGCTCTTCATGCGCTTAGAATTCCCAGCGCAGTCCCGCGTTAATCTGCCTGAAAGGACCTGGGAATATGCCCTGCGGCGCCCTCGAGGCGATATAGAGTTTATCGAACACGTTCTTCACCGATCCGTAAATCCGTGCGTTCATTCCGGGAAGCTTATAGCTCGCCGATGCATCCCATACGGTATATGCATCGATTATCCCGACCTCTCCGTCGACGGATCCTTCGCGCGTGTTCGCGCGGTCGCTGTACTGCTCTGCAAGGTGATGGCCGGTGATCTGGATCTCGATACCCGACGGACTGAGGAAATGCAGCATCACGTTCAGCAGTCGATCGGGTGCATGGGGAAGCCTGTTGCCCTCGTAGATACCCGAACTGAACACAGCTTCGGCGATCGTGAGCGAGGTCTCGACGACGAGGTTAAATCCGGCGTCCGCAAGCGTCCCCGCATCGATTCCGATCGTCGCCTCGATCCCCTGGTGTCGTGTTTCGCCGGCGTTTATCAGACGGGTGTCGACGCCCCCCGCCTGGGAGGCTGGAATGATCTGATTCTGAAAATCGAGGTAGTACAAGGTAACCTCGCCGGAGAGCCAGCCCAGCGGCCGCGATCTCACTCCGAGTTCATAGTTCCAGCTTCGTTCGGCATCCAGTTCGAGGTTAGTACCGTTGGCGCTTATCGCATCCTGGACGCGCGGAGGAGAGAATCCGCGGTGGAGTCCGGTAAAGAGGGTCAGTCTGCTGACCGGCTCGAACGTTAGCCCGACGCCCGGTATGACCTCAAAGGATCCGGTCATCCCGGTTATGTCGATATCGCCGATCTGTCCTTCGACGTTCCCTCTGCGAAAGTTGCGGGAAAATTCGATAGATTCGAGTCGAACGCCGGATGTGAGGGCCAGATTTTCGCCGAGAAAAAACCGGTTCTGGGCGAAGCCGGATACAGCGTGTGTCCGCCGGATCTCATCCTCGCGTATGTTACCTGAAGAGGCGGTAGGCGTGGAACCGTCGATTCGCAGAATGAGCATGTCCTCGTAATGATAGCGTACTCCGAAATCGAGTTCGTTCTCTATTGAGAAGAGACGGTGGTTAAGCTGAATACGCGGCTCGAGGCCGAAAATAGTAAACTCACGGTTTCTGTTCCCCGTGCTGTTGCGAAAATAAATGGCGGCGCGCTGCACCGTGGTATCGCCCACGATCCGTTCATAGGCGCGTCCCATATTCTGACGGTCGAAATCCTGCCGCCTCCAGTTCCGGATCGTATTGTTCGCATAGACCGTGGTGGTCATGAGAATATCCCGGTTGATGATCTGCTGATGCGTCGCGGCTGCCGAATACCGCCGTACGATCATCTCGTCATGTTTCGCGGGATTCTGGTAAGGATCCTCCTGGAACATCGATTCGGTGAGTCCGAGGTAGGACGACTGCGAATGCTCGTCGTATACGTTGACCTTTAGGCCGAGCCTCGATGAGGTCGACAGACCCAGCGAGAACTGCGATGTGAAATCGTTGATGCCGAAGGAGGAGTGTTCTCTGAATCCGGTACCCTGTTTGCGGAGATAGGTACCTTCGACGCCGATGTCGTGCCAGGTCCCTCCGTAGGAGAAAAGTCCCGATAGATATTCGTTCGTCCCGGCGAGAACCCGGGCGGAGAATCTCGGAGAGATGGGGGGTTGTCTGGTGATATAGTTGATGACACCGCCGACGGTTTGCGGGCCGAAGAGAATAGAACCGCTTCCTTTGAGGATTTCGATGCGGCTCATGCGGTCGATCGGAGGATTATAGTATAGTTCGGGTTCGCCGTACGGCGCGAGTGCGATGGGTACGCCGTCCTCGAGCATGAGAATCTTTCGGGTGCGTGTCGGATCCAGTCCCCGGATACCGATGTTCGGACGCAGTCCATGTCCCTCTTCATCGCGGACATTGATACCAGGGACGTTCCGGAATACCTCGTTCGCATTCACGGGATTCGCGGCCATGAGCCTGGCTTCGTTCACGACGAGCGCCGAGCCCGGAATGCGCTGAATTCGTTCGATACGCTCGCCGATTATTTCGATGATCGGGATTTGGAGCAGTTTCGGTGTCAGCTCGAAAACGACGTGAAGCGTTTCATCGGCCTGGAGCGTGGCATGGATGCGGTGATCCTGGTAGCCAAGAAATGAGCAGACGAGAACGATGTTTCCCGCCGGAACATCCGTCAGAACGAACGATCCTTCGCGCGACGAGGCGATGCCTGCTATCGTCCCGTCGACGAAAACATTCGCACCGCTTAACGGCTCGCCGGTCTTGCCGTCGACTACCTTTCCGTATATCGCGCCCGTTTCAGCCGCGAGCATGGTAAGAACAGGAATTAATATCGATAAGGTAACCGCAGAGAGAAATCTGCCAGCCATAATGCACTCCTTCGCCGCTAACGTAATTGGTAGGTTATTCATGAACCGGACATGCTGCGGTGTGCACGCACCGCTCGCATCCGGGGTTCGATACAGTGATCTCAGTATAACACCGCGGGCAGCGTCTACTGAAGGGATCGGTTACCGTATAGGAGCATACCGGACATACCCGCTCCTCAGCTTTCCGGATTCTGATATATTCTTTATTTTGTTCTGCTGTATTCATCTGAGTATGATCTGCGCCACCAAACCGCCGATGAGAAATGCGCCGATCCAGGTCCCGAACCATATGACGACGCTTTGCCGTATACCGCGCTCCTTCAGCATAATCATGAGCGATGCGATGCAGGGGACGAACAGGGTGATGGTAATGAGCGCAACGGTAATCTGCATCGGATCGAGCGCCATATCGTACAATCCCGCTGCGCCGAAGTCCCGCCTGACCAGTCCCATCACGAACGCCGTCGAAGCCTCTTTCGGGAGCCGCAGCCAACCGGTGGTGAACGGCGCGATCAGGTTCTGCCAGACCGTGAGCATGCCGGTGAGCTGGAGCAGACCGACCGCAAGCGCTCCGAAGAAAAACCAGGGAGTCGCTTCTTTCATGAAGTAAAATGATTTCGTCCAGGTTTTTCTGATAATATTTTCAAGGCGCGGTATACGCATGGGAGGCAGATCGATGAGCAGGGGAGACGTTTCTCCCTTGATGACCCTGTTGAGAACGGTGCCCGTAACGATCAGTGTCGATGCAATTACGACAAGATATATTGAAAGTGCTTTTATTCCCGCGCCGGCAAGGAGCGTTGCGACGACCGCGATCTGGGCCGAGCAGGGAATGGTAAACTGCAGAATTGCAGTGGCAATGGTTTTCTCCCGTTCACTTCCGAGCAGCCTGGTAGTGACCGTCGCCGCAGTGACGCATCCGAAACCGAGAATCAGCGGGATGACTGCCCTGCCGTTCAATCCGATAAAATTCAATCCTCTGTCTGCAAGGGTCGCGAGGCGGGGCAGATAGCCGGTATCCTCCATCACCGACAGGGAGAAGTAGAACGCAGCGACCAGCGGAAGCAGAAGGAATAGAAGGTAGGTTACGGTCATGGTAAGCACCCCGAACTCTCCGATCAGGAGCGTCCCGAGCCATCCGGTCTCGCCGATGAATTTCGTGACGACTCCTGTGATCCAGACCTCCCATAGCTCGTTCCCCAGATATTCTTCCGTAAAACCGACGATATCCTGGGCGACCAGTTCGCCGACGAAGAGATATATGAGATAGAGGATCATCAGGAACATGGGGATGCCGGTCCATGGGTTGATAGCCAGGCGGCCGATGGACGTCGATACCCTGGTTTCCTTAGACGTATCCGACAGCACCCCTGCGATAATCAGGTTCACATGGTTTCGGCGTTTGATGTAAAGCTCGTCGCGTTCGTTTCCCGGAGCGACGCCATGCATCCCGGCGACAAAAGGATCTCCTTCGAGAATCAACAGGGCTTCTCCCTCGTTGCCGGCGATCTTCAGAAGTTCGTGAAGTTTATGATGCAACTCACCGTACTGGTTTCCCTTCCGTGCCTGCGGAAGAGCGTCCTCGAGTTCCCTGAATCCCTGCTTACGGATCGCGACCGTCGGAACGACGGGAACGCCGAGCATCTCCTCGAGCTTTTCTACCTGGATATGAATATGGTGCTTCCGCGCTTCGTCCATAAAATTGAGTGCCACGACAAGCTTCTTCCCCATGTCTATCAGTTGTTGGGTTAGAAACAGATCACGCTCGAGATGAACCGCATCGACGACGTTCAGGATTATATCCGCGGAGAGAATGACATCGCGCGCTACCTTTTCCTCGTCGTTGAAACTCGAGACTCCATAAACTCCAGGCGTATCGTAGATATCGAATTGCCGATACACTCCCTGAGTGATCTCGATCGTCGTACCGGGATAATTGGAAACATCCACGTAAACGCCGGCGAGATGGTTGAAGAAAACCGATTTGCCGACGTTCGGATTGCCCACGAGTACGAGACGGGTGCAAGCAGACGATCCTCTGAGAAGTTCATTCCCGATATGCGGATGCGTCTCGATGTGGGTGCCGATGGGGCCTTCGGGTAAATCGATATTTATTTCCTTCATATCACTCGCTTCGCGTTACCGGATCCTACGGGATGATGGGAGGCGTCGACGAGTATCCTGGAGGTCAGTCCCGGACCGATTGCAATTTCCTGTCTGTTTTTCTGAATGATCAGAGTTCCGCCCGGAAGCCTGGTGAGACATAAGATCCGTTCACCTTCATGGATACCGAACCGGATAAATTGTGCTTTGAAATCGCCGTCGGGAATGGTTACAACGGTAACATAGGTACCGGATTTAATTCGTGATAGGGGGATTGGTTTGATGGTTGACATGCTCGGCTCAATACATTAATCCGTCTGGCACTTCTCGCAGGTTCCGTAAACCTGAAACGAAGTTGTGTTCGGTCTGAATTTGTTTACTTTGCAGATATCCGTCGCCATCTTGTTCAGTTTCTCATTCGTAAATTCGATAATATCGCCGCAGGAGAGACAGATTAGATGGTGGTGGTGTGCGCGGCCGTGAATCTTCTCGTATCGGGATTGATTTTCACCGAACCGATATTTGGAGATTAAGCCGCTGTCGAGAAGCAATTCGAGGGTATTATAGACAGTCGCCCTCGAGACTTTTTTACCGCCCGATTTGAGGATGAAGTATAACTCTTCGGCATCGAAATGCCCCTCGCTTTCCATAACTGCATCCAAGATGGTAAATCTTTCGGGGGTGATACGATAGTTCTCTTTCTTGAGATATCGCTCGAAGGTTTCACGGGCTGGCGCTATTTGGCTCATAGTCTCATCTTCTTATTTAGATTTAGTCTAAATATAGACATTAAAGTTTCCGATGTCAAGTGGGTATCCGGTTTCATACAGCCGCATCTTTTCTCTTTTTTTTGTATATTCCGAAGTTTATTAATTCCAACCGCGTATCCGAAAAACTCGTTCGTATTTTCGTATGAGGACGTATGATATCTTTTCATGATGCCCTTGATATAGTCATTACAAAAACTCAAAAGCTGCCCGCCGAAGTGTTATCGATCCGTCAGGCGCTCGGTTATTCGCTTGCAAAACCGATCCTAGCGACGGAAGAACACCCCCCTTTTAATTTATCGGCGATCGACGGTTATGCGGTGAATGCCGCGGATGTGCAGAACGCTTCGCCGGCCGCCGCAGTCAGGTTGAAAGTGGCGGCTAAAGTGGTGGCCGGCGCCCGGACCGACATTACGCTCAAATCCGGTCAAACTGCTCTGGTAATGACAGGGGCAATGCTACCACAGGGAACGGATGCGGTCATTCCCATGGAATATGTACAAGTGGAAGAATCAGGAATATATACATCATATGCGGTTGAAAGCGGCGATTATGTGAGATTTAAAGGGGGTGAGCTGAAGCCGGGCGACGGTGTGCTCGATGCGGGAACGATTGTCACACCCGGTTCGGTCGCGATGCTCGCAACCCTCGGCTATTCTTCGGTATCGGTACATAAAAAACCGCGTATCGCGGTCGTTACAACCGGGGACGAGCTGATCGATGTCTCCCAACCGGCAGACGACGGGAAGGTCAGAGACTCGAATGCGTTTTTCCTCTCCTGTGCGCTCGATAAGCTCGATCTCGATGTGCAACTGATCGAGCGTGTTCCCGACAACCGGGAGAAATTACTCTACGCCGTTTCGAAATCGATAGAATCCTCGGACGTTGTGATCGTAACGGGAGGATCCTCTATCGCGGAATATAACGTTATCAGTCCGATATTCAAAGAGCTTGGAGTAGAGCAACATTTCTGGGAAATAGCTCTGAATCCGGACAAACCCGTATTCTTCGGTACACTCGGATCTAAAATAGTATTCGGACTTCCGGGAAACCCTGTATTTGTCGGCGTCCTGTTCTACGAACTCATTCTCCCTGCCATTCTGTCCATGTCAGGCCGACGGGCCGTACTCCTGCAAAACCTCCAGGCACAACTTGAATCGCCGCTTTCCAAACGTATCGGACGGCTGGAATTTGTGAGGGGGTACCTCTCATGGTTCGGCGGAACAAAGGCGGTTGTTCCGTTTTTAAAGCAGGAATCGCATATGCTAAGCACATTTGCCAAATCGAACTGTATAATAGTATTTCCTGCAGAAAAAGAGCGACTTGAGAAAGGGGATATGGTTGAAGTACATCTCCTTCCCTGGTTCTACGACTGAATATCAGCTAATATTGCGAGATTCGAATGGATTCAGGTTATCTCAAAATTAAGAAACCATTCTCTTGTTTTTAAGAAATTATGTTCCTATAAAGTACTCCTCCCCGAAAATAGTGTCGAAAATTTGATATATTCTTGAGTCCGGTATGAACAGTTTTTTGGCACAACTCTTGCTAATTAATATAGCAGACCTCGCTGTATGAGGTTTCTGTGCTCACGATGTTCACAAATTCCGGTTGTACCTTGGACTGTGAACGTGAGTGAGTCTCTAGACTCATGAAACAGACAACGGGTTCTTGAGCGATACCCGTTGTAAACCACTCAAAATCCTCAAGCACTCTACTAAACCCCATCCTTTCCTCCCGGGATGGGGTTATTTTTTCCCCCTGCTCTGATTCGTTCCCGGTGAAAAACTAATGGTCACTCCTCCCCGACTTGTCGGAATCAAGTTGAGCCCCGCCAAGGCGGTATAAACTGCGTCGAAGCCTGACTTTTTCCGTGAGAACTAATTATTTTATCTTGAGCGTACAATACTATTTTCCGGGAAATTCCCTCGAATTAATCGGTTCTTTGTCCGATAGCCCGGAACTGCTCCTGCCCACGCTCCCCCGAATGAGCATTCCCTTCGAGATTGGTGATTCTCTTATGCCGCGATAAATGGAGATTGATATGCTACCGATATTTCACGCCTACGGCGTGAATAACGATTAGAATTATACTGGCTATTTAGCAGCGGAGACGTGGAAAGAATTTAATATGACAACCCGATGACTATGCACGTAATAGAGAGAATGAGTAGCATTGGGGTAAAAGCACGCCGTAAGCGTGCGATATTGGTGGCAAGCTCATTCGGATGCCGGTTGTCAATGTTGCAGAAAGGCGACCGGCATCCGGATACATACGTCTTATTGAACCGTAAAGTTCGCGGTCTCGAGTATGTTGCCCTTTGCATCTTTCAATTCGACACGCCACGTCCCGCTCCCCTGATGCAGGTTCTTATAAGCGTAGGTTCGCCATCGCTGACCCTGGCGCAGGTCCAGCTGTATGGACCCGGTCTCGGTGTCGTTATGATACCAGGTCACCGTTACGAACGTATCCTCGCCGATGTTGCGTGCCTCGATAAAACAATATGCGCGTTCGGTTCCTTTCGGAAAACTTTCGACCGTATCGACCGGCTCGCGGTCTTCGATCCCGGTTGTTATAACGAACCGCTCCACCGCAAATGCCGCCTGCGATGCTATTACTGAATCCGCTACCGAAAACCCAACCGCGAGCATTATGACTACGGCCAACACTATCGGAATAACTGTCGCTTTCATTATCTTATCTCCCTGAATTATTTTTATTATCGGATGTAAGGGTTACTATGTTTTGCGGGATGCTGCTCTAAGTGCATATGAACCGGACTTTGTTCCGCTAATCGCCTGTTCGGTTATTCCTGCTCGTGCTAAAAACCGAACGGGAGCCGAAAACCTGCAACGACTCCATGATATCCGCTCCCGATCTGGTACTGGCCTACCCAGTTTCCGAATCCGAATCCCACCATGGCAACCGGTTTCCATGTGTTGCCGCGGAGATACACGAGTCCCGCTCCTGCCGTAAGCGAATACGTCGATCTTCCGGTAAATCGTTTTAAGTCTGCATACAGATCGCGGTATCCGCGGTATAAACTGTCCGCTACCGCATACAGAGCCTGCTGGACGACGATATGCGAGTCGGCTCTCTCTTCATAGATCCTGTACGAGGATAAGAGCGTATCCTGCGCAGCTATGATTTTTTGATTATGCTCGACGACTGCGCGCAACGAGTCGATTCGCCGCGTCAGGGCGTCGACTGCCGACCTGCGGAGCAGTAAATAGTCTTCATCGCCCAGTTTGACGAACCAGACGCCCGGTTCGATCTCCCGGGTGAGGATCGGCTCGGCATCTACATGGACGGTCACTTCCTGTCCGAACATGGCGGAGCAGCCGAACAGGACGACAAACAGTACAAGGGTGGATTTCATCGCAACGCCTCTTTTATTTTCGCTACGGATTCTTCGACGCTCAGATCAGCGTATTCTGCCTCTATTTCTTTCAATCGCTCGTCCAGTTCCTCGTCGGCTCTCAGAATCGCCAGGCCGGCCTCCACTTTCGTCCTTTCGAGATCGGCTTTCGCCCGCTCATAGGCTTCCGCGGAAATTGCATTTGCACGTTTGAGCGATTCATAATGTTCCTCGAGCTTCCGCAACTCTTTCTCACGTTTTTCAAACTGTTCGAGCATCTTCTTTCTGCGCCATGCCTGGAAGACGAACAAACCGCCGAACGCGACCATGCCTGCCAGCACCACCCATGAGTATTTGCTCGTCAACCTGAACTCGCGCAAAAAAGCGATCGCGACCACGATAAAAATGACGATAAACAGAATATCGCCCCATTCAAGAAATGAGGGTTTAAAAAAATTCATATGAGGTCCCTTCGCGGTTGTTTATTTTTTCCCTGCCGCCCGTTTTTCGATCTTGCTGATGATCTGGTGCAGCGGTTCGGACCCGATCGACAGCGCGACCGCGGTCAGAATAAATCTGACCGAGGCATAGTCGGTAACCGGAGCGAGCTTGGCGGCATCCGGCATGGCAAGTTCGACGACGGCGATGAAATCGAGCTGCAGGGCGGCGACCAGAACGGCAGCGAGCGCTATCGCCGCTACGCGCGCACCGACGCGGATGTATTGCAAGCGGATCAGATCCGCCGAGATGACCTCCTTCCCCCCCTCATACGGTTTCTCGGTTATGACCTTCCACAGGAGACGGTTTATCAGGTTGTTCTTTCCGGGACTGTCGGCTGATCTGTATGCCGACATACGGTCGTATCGTTTGCGGAGTTTCTCGGCGATGCCGTTCCACCATCTCTCCCATCCGTGCTTGAATTCGGTATAATTATATACCGAAATGAGAATCTCGATCGTTCTCTCGATGGCGATTGCCAGGATCAGATACATAAAAAAGACGTAGGTAATAAATGTAACAACCTGTGTGTTCGATTCCATATTGTCAGGCCTGATTTGTTACCATGGGGATGGATTTGAACCGCTTGAGCGCTGTCGGAAATTCTGTGTCGTTCTTCCAGGATTGGATCCTGTCCTTGATCAGCGTCTTGAAACTGTCGTGGGGGAAATTGCTCCCCGGACATGCCTTTGCGGCGAGCTTGTTATGCGGTACTATCGAGTTGTTAAAGTCGAGCTTCACCTTGTAGAGTTGATTCCAGAGAGAGACCACCCGGGCTGCCGCGTCGAGCTGCGGTGAGGTCGGGTACAGTATGCCGAGTCTGCCGTTGGCGTTTGAAAACGGTACCGAGGGATCCGGTTCGAAATTTCCCTGGAAGGCAATACCCAGCGACCGGTCGTTATATCCGAGCGCGTGGCTTCCGATCCTGTCCCACCGGGTGAGCACGCGTATCGTTCCGTCCTTCATCACGACACAGTGGTACCCGGTGAGCCATCCTTTCCTGTCGAATTCATTGATGAGTTCTTCGAAGGGGGCATCGGAATGCATCGCAGTGTGATGGTAAACGATCATATCTATCTTCTTCTTCCTCGCATGTGTGTGTTCGATTCGCGTAGGCCGGTTGCCGCCGTCGTATTGGAATCCGACGATCTCCTCTATGTTTCCGCTGAGCCGGGGGGTCGAAGGCTCTGCAGCCGTCGGTTCGCCGCGCGGTTTCATTTCAATAATGTGTTCTGTGGCTTCTTCTTTTATTTCGTCTTTCGCGACGGTAATGCGTCTGTTGATGAGGAAATTCATTAAGAAATAAACGGGCTTGCTTCCCGCGCCGATAATGATACCCGTGACGACATACTCCCATGGCTGGGATGAGACGTCCTCGAGCCCCTCGCCGTGCTCCGCGAATCGCTGCGGCCACGTCACCATAGGCCATATCGAAAACTTCATGAAGGAGCATCCGATGATCGCAACAGTGGTTCCCAGGAGCTGGATCCAGAATTCCTTGATGACGGTTACCTTATCCGCAATGGTGAACTTCTTTACATCGAACCTCGATTCCTCCTGCGGAGCGTCCTGGTGAGGAACGATCTCCCGCGGATCGGCATCTGCACGGACAACGAAATCGGAACCGTCCCGGATAAGCGTCTCCTCGCGAAGCGCGCGTTCGGCGTTCAATATGCTCTCCGTTTTTTCCTCCGGGACATGCCATTCGACATTGGAGCGTACAACGATCAGCCGTGTGATGAGCCAGTTCAGGACCATCATTAAACGTTCGACTACCAACGCCAATGTGAGCATGATACCCAGAAGCGTGAGGAGGGGGGCGAGCGGGATATATACACTTTCTGCCATGCTGTCTCCGTGGTTATTTGACTCTTCTCGCAACGTCGAGGATCATACTCGAGACGAGCTGTGTACGTTCGGCGATCCCGATAAACCTGCCGTTTGAATCGACGACGGGGAGGGTTTCGCGTTTCAGATCTTCAAGCTTTTCCAACGCATGCTGGATTTCTATGTTCTCCTGTATCGCATGTTCAGCCGGTAAAAATCCGGGGAGTTCCGCCAATACAGCCAGATTTGATTCGACGAGGCCCCTTTCGAGCTGACGCGCGCTCTGACCCGGCTGAGTTTTAAATTGCGCTGCAAGAGCTTCCGCATCCGCAATGCCCGCAAAAGTTCCGTCCCGATGCTGGATAATGATATACCGGAGATACGGAAATTCGGTCAATCGAAGTACATATTCCTCTATCGCAGGGCCGTAATATCCGCCGTATCCGAGCTGGAAGACCAATGCTTTTGTTTTATTCTGCAGCAGCTTCGGAATCTGATCGACGCCCGTTTTCGGGTCCATGGTAAGCGGTTCGACCGGCAGCTTCATGGGCGTGATCTGCGGAGATACTGAAGCCTGTGAAGCTTCTCTGAATGCAGCCTCGACTTTAAATCCGCCGAATTCGACAATCTTTATCTTGCCCGTCAGGACAAGCCAAAATGCGATCGGTATCAGGGCCATCAGGATATCGGAATTCTTTATCTCAAACTTATCTCCGACTTTCGCTCTCAGACCGATAAGAATTGCGATGATCGCGACGAATATACCCAATGCCAGCAAAACATCTTCCATAATACTCTCCCTTCACGAACGTGATGCAGTGATCAGAGTGTACGGCTCTTATCGATTATGTCGGGTAGCAAGGCAGCGCGAATGAGATTGCAGGATGGTTCTTCTGACCGAAACCACGAAAAATCCGCTCTTTACGTCACTTTAAAAAGATGTTTGGTTACAGGGCTCCGGTCGGAGTTATGCTGAGATACTCCGAGCGGGACGACATGGTTCTGATACGGGATTTAAACAGATTGTTTTAATGGAAAAGTGTAACGCATGGTTTGAGAATCTATTAATTCATTTTTTCCAGCTTGGTCGGTGAGAATTGAACGAAGTGTATATTGAATCGGCTTATCTCTATTTCTCGTAAGAAGATTGTGTTCCGGGAATACGTAGTCGGCACATCGCTTCGTATTTCGGGTATCAGGAAAATTTTGTGAGAAATGTTACAAAATTAGAGAGTAAAATGCAACAAAATTTTTGAGACTTCGAAAGGATTAATTATTACGAACTGAGACGGCACATAATTCCCCCACTACAGAAGATCGGTCCGATTTCTCCCACTGCTTTCCGACTTTTTCCCGGTCGTATTTCCTTGAAATCGCCGGTTTCAGGGATGAATTAGGGTGTAACTGCTGATTGGAAAACGGACATTTATCCGGTAAGCAGCGATCTCAGAGATTCCGTCAGCTCATCGATGCCGTCAACGGATGCCGGTATGACGAGGAGAGTGTTGTCTCCGGCGAGCGTCGCCATGATCTGATCGTTTTCCTGCTGATCGAGATACTGGCCGACGGCATTCGCACATCCGGGCAAAGTGAGCACGACGACCAGGTTTTCGTTGTGCTGTATCGAGAGAATTTCCTGGCCGGACAGCAGCCTGATATTCCGGAGCGGCGATTCGTGCCGCAGGATATACTTGGATCCGCCGCTGGTTGCAGCGCGGCTGACGCCGAGTTCATGCAGATCCCGGGAGAGCGTCGCCTGGGTGACCGCAAAACCGCGTTTCCGCAATTCCTTCCTGAGCTGGTCCTGGCTGGTGATATCGCTGCCGGTGATAATCTCGCGAATCGCAAGCTGACGTGTTAGTTTTTGCATAGGTCATTCAAAGTTACCGATGGTACGCTATTATTTCGGGAAAAGTCTCAGAGCACGAGCTCGGTTCCCGACACGGCTCCGTCCGTAAAGCAATTGATGACGGGATGCTTCACCCTCCCGTCGACGATGTGCACCGAGCCGACATTGTTCTGCAGCGCGGTAAATGCGGATCGGATTTTCGGTATCATTCCTTTCTCGATTTCCTTCATTCGAATGAGTTCTTCGGCTTCCGTGCTGTTAATTCGGTTCAGGAGCCTGCCGTGTGCATACACCCCCTCGATATCGCTCAGGTAGATGAGCTTCTCGGCGCAGATATGTTCTGCGACCCGGGATGCCGCGATATCGGCATTAATGTTATACGCGGTCCGGTGTTCGTCGACGCCGATCGGGGCGATGACGGGGATGATGGAGTGGTTCAGCAGCATCTCGAGATAAACGGTATTGATGCCGGTGATATCCCCGACGAGACCGAGATCCGATCCGTTGTGCTCATATTTCTTGACCCGTATGAGATCGAGATCGATTCCGCTCAATCCGAGCGCGTTTCCATGGTGCCGGTTCAGGAGCGCGACGATCTCCTTATTAGTCTTACCCGCGAGCACCATCTGCACGACACTCATCATCTCCGGATCTGTATAGCGTTGTCCGTCGATGAATACGGATTCGAGACCCAGCTTTCCGGCGATCGTGGTTATCTCTTTTCCGCCGCCATGGACCACGATGACCTTGATGCCCGCCTGTTTGAGCCGGATAATGTCGTGGACGACCGATGTTTTCAGGTCTTCGTTGATCATCGCAGCGCCGCCGTATTTGATCACGAAGGTCGTCCCCCGGTATTTATACAGATCGGGATGTTCCGCGTACCGTTTCAACTCGGCAGTTGTCATAGTCTTCCTTATGAGCGATAGTGAGCATTAATGGTGATGTATTCTTTCGTCAGATCGCATGTCCAGAATTGAGAGGATGCGTTACCCTGATTCAGATCGACGGTGATGGTGATTTCTTTCTTCTCGAGCTCCACTCGGGCAGCCTGCTCGGAGAATTCGATGACATAATTCTTTCTGAGGATCGGAACCTCGCCGAATCTGACCTCGGTCAGCGCCGGGTCGAAATCGATGCCCGAATAACCCAGCGCGACGAGAATTCGTCCCCAATTCGCATCCGCGCCATGGATCGCCGTCTTCACGAGATTCGAATTTGCAATCGTGCGTGCGGCCATGCGTGCGGTCTCTTCGGATGAAGCATGCTCGACCCGGATCTCGACCAGTTTGGTCGCTCCTTCTCCGTCGACGACGATCATTTTGGCCAGTTTGACGAAGAGATGCTCAAGGGCTTTGCAGAAGAGCCTGAATTCGGCGGATGAGGGATCGATGATCTCGGTATTCCCCGCGGCACCGTTCGCGAGCAGAACAACCATATCGTTGGTGCTGGTATCGCCGTCAACGCTGATGCAGTTAAACGAGCGATCGACCGT
>CAZBUK010000004.1:8107-24457 GCA_964495085.1 uncultured Ignavibacteriales bacterium | reverse complement strand
GCAACGGCTTGTTCGATGCCCGGCTCGACTTTGTCCATCGGCAGGAACTCGCCGATCACGCCCGTCGAAGCGACGAGCACTTCTTCGTCCCTGATTCCCAGATGCTGCGCGGTGACGGCTGCCGTACGGATGGCATCCCGCATTCCCCGTTCGCCCGTGCAGGCATTCGCATTTCCGCTGTTGACGATGATGCCGCGGATGGAAGATCCTTCCTGCAGGCGACGGCGGTTCAGCTCGATGGAAGGGGCGGCGGTTCTGCTCGTCGTAAAGACGCCGGCGGCACATGAGGGCAGGTCGGAGAAGAGCAGTGCGATATCTTTATTCTGCCGTTTAATGCCGCAATGTACTCCCGAAGCGCGGTATCCCTGAGCGGCGGTTACGCCGCCTTCACAATCGTGAAACATTACAGATCCTTTCACTTACATAAGTCCCGTAGTTTCATCCAGGCCGAACATCAGGTTCATATTCTGGATTGCCTGCCCGGCGGCCCCTTTGACCAGATTGTCGATCACCGAGATGAGGATGAGTTGATTCGTTTCGGGCTGAACGGAGACGTGGATGTCGCAATAGTTGGTAAAAACCACGCTCTGTATCTGCGGTATGCGCTCTGTTAATCGAACGAAGGGCGCGTTCCGGTAATGCTCCTGATATAGTTCATAGATTTCAGCAGCCGACGTTTTTCCCGCGAGCGTACAATGTATGGTGGTATAAATACCGCGTGTAATGGGAATGAGATGCGGCACGAAAGAAAAAGCAGGCGTATGTCCGGTCGCGCGCGCCAGAACCGACCGTATCTCAGGTATGTGTTGGTGATTGGTTACTTTATACGCTCTGACATTTTCGTTCACTTCCGAAAAGCTGAGATCTACCGACGCCTTGCGCCCCGCACCGGATACTCCCGAGAGCGAGTTAATGACAATACCTTCCGGTTCAACAACGCCGTCTTTTAAAACTGGATAGAGCGCGAGGATGACCGATGTAGGATAACAGCCGGGATTGGAAATGAATTTCGATCCGGCTATTTCACGGGAAAATAGCTCGGGCAATCCGTACACGATCCCGCCCAGAAGAGAGGGAGACGAATGAGCATGGCCGTAGTACGATTCGTACATTGTCTCGTCCGTCAGTCTGAAGTCGCCGCCGAGATCTATCAACCTGGTGCCGTTGCCGAGGCGTTGCGGAATAAGGTGCATCGCTTCGCCCGACGGAAGAGCAAAAAAGAGAACATCGAGGCCGTTGTCGGAGAGTTGATCCAGCGGGATATACGTAAGTCCGGATACGTTCCTGAAGCGCGGGTAGAGGTCTTCTACTTTTTTTCCGGCGGAGGTGTTTGCTACAACCGCCCGGACCGATACGTCGCTCCGGTTAGCAAGCAGACGGAGAAGCTCAGCTCCCGAGTAACCGGAGGCACCGATGATTCCTGCTTTGATCATGTGTTGTGGATTTTCTGGTTATTTATTGATAAACTTCGCTGGGATGGCTGGAAATACCCTGCCCCTCGCCGGCGCTTCGTTCGATTCTTCGGTGTAATTTCTTGAAAACAGGTTGCATAATTATACATAATTGTGTATAATTATGCAAGTTTTTTCTCTTCATTATAAAGATTATTTTCGGACTGAAATATGAACATAATCGAGCGGGAATCGACATATTTTTTCCATACCTATAAACGCATCCCCCTTGAGATTGATTATGGGGATGGAGTGTATTTATATACAAAGTCGGGAGAGAAATATCTTGATCTTTTCGGGGGACTCGCCGTCAATGCCCTCGGATATGGTCATCCCCGTCTCCTGCGCGCTATCCAATCGCAATGCGAGAAGTACATCCACGTATCGAATTTCTACCTGCAGCAGCCGCAGATAGATCTTGCCGGGCTGCTCACGAAGTATTCGGGTTATCGGAAAGTTTTTCTCTCGAACAGCGGCACCGAGGCGATCGAGGGTGCGATCAAGATCGCCCGAAAATGGGGACAGGCGAAGGACAAAAACGAAATTCTCTCATTTTCGCATGCGTTCCATGGACGAACGATGGGGGCGCTATCACTCATGGATTCGCCAAAATACCGCGACGGATACGAACCGTTCCTCGCGAATTTTCGATCAGTTCAGTTTAACGACATCAAAACTCTCTCGGGCGCGGTGCATGAGCAGACAGCCGCAGTGATTCTCGAGTTCATCCAGGGAGAAGGAGGAATCCGAACGGTAGATTCTGATTTCGTCCGGACACTTGCGGAACTCAAGCACAAATATGGGTTTCTCCTCATCGCGGACGAGATCCAATCCGGATTGGGAAGAACAGGCACCTTCTTCGGTTACCAGCACTACGATATACAGCCCGATATAGTGGTCGTCGCCAAGCCTCTCGGCGGCGGACTTCCGCTCGGCTGCATACTCGGCAATGAGACTGTTGCCGACATCCTGCAGCCCGGATCGCATGGCACGACGTTCGGCGGAAATCCCGTAGCCTGCGCGGCGGGTATCGTCGTGCTCGAGGAGATTATGGAACGGGGTCTGCTGCAGCGGGTACAACGGACCGGCGGGATCTTAACCGCCCGGCTCCATGCATTACGCGATGAATTTCCCTCGCTCGTTCGAGAGGTGCGGGGCTTCGGACTCATGGCGGGACTCGATCTCTCGGTCGACGGCGAGCCGGTCATCGTACAGCTCAGGGAACGGGGGATACTTTTAAATTGTACCTCGCAGACAGTCCTGCGGTTTCTCCCTCCGCTGATCATCGGAGAAGAACATCTCGAGCATGCGTACCGGCATCTTCGCGAAATATTCAATTCCATGAACCAGGCTTCATCGAAAGGATAGCAATGTCGAAAGAAAAAGTCATACTCGCCTACAGCGGCGGGTTGGATACCTCCGTTATTCTGAAATGGTTATGCAACAAGGGATATGAGGTTATCTGTTTCGTAGGGAACGTGGGTCAACGCGAGGACTTTTCGGAAATCGAAAAGAAAGCATACGCGACCGGCGCCTCGAAAGTCTACATCGAGGATCTCAGGAAGGCGTTCGTGACACGATTCATTTTTCCGGCGCTCATGGGGAACGCGGTTTATGAAGGGCGGTACCTGCTCGGAACCGCGCTCGCCCGTCCCATCCTCGCTGAGAAACAGATCGAGATCGCGGCTAAAGAAAAAGCAGCATACGTCTCCCACGGCGCGACGGGAAAGGGGAATGACCAGGTTCGGTTTGAACTGACCTGCTACGCTTTGAATCCCCATATCAGGATAATCTCCCCATGGAAAGATCCCGTTTTCCTGTCCGAATTCCGCGGACGGAACGATCTCCTCCGCTACGCTCAGGAACAGGGAATTCCGGTGAGCGCGACCCGGAAAAAACCATACAGCGAAGACGAGAATCTCATGCACATCAGCCATGAAGCGGGTGTGCTTGAAGATCCGATGTACCGCCCGACGGAAAATATTTTCAACCGGACTGTCTCTCCCCAAAAAGCGCCGGCACGAGAGACGATTATCGACATCCATTTCAACGACGGCATCCCGGTCCGGGTCGTGAACCGCGGAGACGGCACGGAAAAAAGCGATCCTCTCGATCTTTTCCTGTATCTCAATGAAGTCGGCGGGAAAAACGGCGTCGGCCGGCTCGATATGGTCGAGAACCGCTTCATCGGCATTAAATCGAGAGGGGTCTACGAATCTCCCGGCGCGACGATACTCTGGATCGCCCATCGCGATCTGGAGGGTATCGCAATGGATAAGGAGGTTATGCACCTCCGCGATTCGCTCGTGCCGACATTCTCCAAGCTCATTTACAACGGTTTCTGGTTTTCTCCCGAGATGGATTTTATCATGAGCGCCTTCTTTAAAAGCCAGGAGGCAATCGACGGCACCGTCACCATGTCGCTCTATAAAGGGACCGCGACTCCGATCGGGAGAGAATCTCCCACCTCGCTCTACGACCGCGACCAGTCGAGCATGGAGGTCGAAGGAGGATTCAATGCAATCGACTCGGCTGGTTTTATCAATATTCACGCGCTCCGTCTGAAAGCGCATAAACTGGTACTTCATAAGAATAAAACCTATGCCTGGCGGGATAAAAGATTCCAGATCTAAGCTCTGGTCGAAAGGGAAAAAAATCGACGCCGCCGTAGAGCGGTTTACGGTCGGCGACGATTACGTATACGATAACCGGCTCGTGTACTTCGACTGCAAAGCGTCGATCGCACATGCAAAAATGCTCGCGCGAAAAGGCATACTGAAAAAGATTGAAGCGCGCAGACTCGAGCGGGAACTGAATCGTATAATCGGACTCCATAAGAAGGGCTCATTTACGGTTCTCCCGGAGCATGAAGACTGTCACACAGCGATCGAGCTGTATCTGACCCGGCGACTCGGCGCTCTCGGGAAGAAAATCCACACAGGCCGGTCGCGCAACGACCAGGTCCTGACGGCTCTCCGGCTCTATTATAAGAGCGCCCTCAACGATGTCCTGACAGAATATACCCGGCTGGAAAAAAAACTCCTCGCGTTTCTTAAGAAATACGGCGGGATCGCATTACCGGGTTACACGCACACGCGAAAAGCCATGCCCTCATCCGTTGCCATGTGGGGGGAGGGACTGCTTGACGGAATGAAGGACAATGTCGTACTGATCCGTTCGGTACGGTCGCTCATCGATCAATCTCCCGCGGGAAGCGGAGCCGGATACGGCGTTCCGCTGAAGATCGACCGGAAATTCATCGCAGAGGAGCTGGGATTCGCCCGCGTTCAGAAGAATCCGGTCTACGTGCAGCTCAGCAGGGGAAAGTTCGAACGCACGATATTGCATGCGCTGTCGCAGGTCCTCTTCGATTTCAACCGAATCTCCTCCGATCTGATTCTCTTCAGCATGCCCGATTTCGGATTCTTCGAGCTGCCGGATGCATTCACCACCGGAAGTTCGATTATGCCTCAGAAAAAAAATCCCGATGTGCTCGAACTCATCCGCGCCCGGTACCACGTTGTCTCCTCGTTCGAGGTCCAGGCAGGCAGCATGATGAGTAACCTCATCACCGGCTATCACCGCGACGTTCAACTCACCAAGCGGGTCGTCATGCAATCGTTCGATATAACTATAGAGTGCATCGCCATACTATCGGCGGTTTTCGGATCGTTGCGCGTGAACGAAGTAAAATGCAGAGACGCGCTGAGCGAAGAGCTCTACGCCACGGAGGAAGTCTACAAGCTGGTGGAACAGGGCGTGCCGTTCCGGGACGCGTACCGGAAAATTGCCGGTAAATATGCGTAACCTTTGGCAAAGGCAGATGAAATCCTGATCTCGCGGGGATTCGGTACGGCGAATGCGGAACGTTTGCTTCCGAATAGCGCACAAACGGTGTTCCGTCTCGGATCGATCACCAAACAATTTACCTCGATGGCTATTATGTGGCTGCATGAACGCGGGGGCGTTGCACGTGGACGATTCGCTCTCATTGTATAACCCCGACTATATCCGTGAAGTCGAGATTACCATCCACATCAGGGAGGGAGAGACACGCCCGGCGAAAAAATCGATTGAGTATATTGAAAAATCCGGGGATTTTTGTAGATTGATGTATACTCGAGCGTTCCCATGCCGGATCGGATCGGCGCTCCGGATGAGCCATGATTGCGAATAGTTTCTTCCACTTGATAAAAGTAATTATCTTTTAATCCTGCGTAATAGTTACTAAATATATAATGTGAAATGAAGACCCGGATTATCCTTACCCTCTTGATGACATCGCTGTTGCTTATCTCATGCACGTCCACGAAACGCCAGGATGCATTGCTGCAGGACGTCATCGACCGGGTAGGGGAGAGCTATGCACCCGACCGGCGCACCGCCGTATTCGATATCGTCTGGGAGCGGTCGGGCGGAAACCTGGTTCTTAAAGGCGAAGTGGATAACGGCGAAGCGAAGCTCTCGCTGCTTGCAGCGCTTGCCGAGTTCGATTTTCCTCCCGCGGTCGACAGCATCAGGGTGCTGCCCGCAGCAGAACTCGGCGACAATCATTATGCGCTCATAAACGTGAGCGTTGGAAATATGCGCGCTAACCCGCGTCATACCTCCGAACTCGTGACGCAGGTACTGATGGGTTCGCCCGTCACCGTGCTGAAGCGACAGAGAGGCTGGTATTACGTGCAATCACCGGATCTGTATCTCGGATGGATCGATTCGGGAGCGCTGCATCTTACCGACACTCTATCGGTCGAGACATGGCAGAATTCTCCGCGGATAATCGTTACACAGAATCATGCGACCATCCGCGAGCAGCCTGCGGGCAGCTCGCTGCCGGTGAGCAATGCGGTGATAGGCTCGGCCGTCAGAACGACCGGTCGTACCGGCGCCTGGTTTAATGTCGAGCTTCCGGACGGAAGACAGGGGTATATCGAGCGCGCCGTCGCACAGGATCTCGCGATATGGAGCCGTACCCGCCAGCTCACCGCCGATAACGTCGAACGCACGGCAAAATCGTTTCTCGGAATACCGTATCTCTGGGGAGGAACATCGGTGAAGGGATTCGATTGCTCCGGCTTTACGAAGACGGTATTCCGGTTGAACGGCATGGATCTCAGCCGGGACGCAAGCCAGCAGATCTCACTCGGGGACGACATACAGGCGGGCGATCAGTTCGAAAATCTGCTGAAGGGCGATCTCCTCTTTTTCGGCGAAAAAGAGAGCGATGAAAAACCGGAACGGATCGTCCACGTGGGGATCTATCTCGGAAACGGAGAGTTCATTCACGCGTCCGGCGACGTGCACATCAACAGTCTCAATCCTGCCGCTCCGAATTACAACGAGTACGAGCGGAACAGGTTCGTGAGGGCGAAACGATTGATCGCCGGAAATGAATAACCGGTTCCAATCGGAATGTCCGTTCTGCGGATCCGACAGTATCACCCGATGAATCCTTTCACCATATTCAGCCACGGAATATTTCTTGTCTCTCCTTACAGATACCACAGCGGTCCTCGTTTACCTTATCCTTCTGATCGGCGCGATATACAAACTCAGCGAATTCAGGTTATTCGCGCCTTTCTTTAAATATCTGCCTCCCGTTATCTGGGTTTATTTCCTGCCGATGATCTCCTCGAACCTCGGCATCATCCCGCAAAGCCATGACCTGTACCTGTGGGTACGCACCTACCTGCTCCCGACCGCTCTCGTATTAATGCTCCTGTCGGCCAACGTGCCAGCGCTCGCAAAACTCGGATGGAAAGCGGTGCTCACGGTACTTGCCGGCACGCTCGGCATCGCAGTTGGAGCCGTGCTCTCCTATTCCGCGCTCCGGTTCTGGCTCCCGGCGGATGCCTGGAAGGGAATCGCCGCATTAACGGGCAGCTGGATCGGAGGGAGTGCGAATATGGTTGCGGTTGCAACGAGCGTAGGAACTCCCGAATCCATGCTGGGTCCAATTATCGTTGTCGATACCGTCGTCGGATACGGCTGGATGGGAGTGGTTATTGCACTCGCGGTGTTTCAGGACAGGTTCGATGCCTGGAACCGGGTCGACCGCTCGGTGGTCGACGGGCTGAACGCCAGGATGAAGGATCTGTATGCCCGGCACAGAAGGCCGTTGACGTTCGTCGATCTGATATCTATGCTTGCCGCGGGATTCGGCGTCGGATATGCGACGGTATATCTCGGCGAATTGCTTCCCGACGTCGGCGCCGTGCTGACGTCGTTCGGATGGACGATCATCCTCGCAAGTCTCATCGGCATCGGGTTGTCTTTCTCTCGCCTCTCCGAGCTCGAATATGCGGGCGCATCCTCGGTCGGCAGTTTTTTCTTCTATCTTCTGCTCGCAACGATCGGCGCGCGTGCCGATCTCGGCGGAATACTGAATGCCCCCCTCTTCCTGCTCGCCGGCGTGCTGATCATTCTCATTCACATAACGACTCTTTTTACCGGGGCCAGGCTGCTCAAGTCGCCAATGTTTCTAATGGCAACTGCGAGCCAGGCTAATATCGGCGGACCCGTCACGGCTCCGATCGTCGCAACCGTGTACCAGAGTTCGCTGGCTCCTGTCGGATTATTGATGGCTGTGGTGGGAAATATTTCCGGGACGTTTGTCGCGTTAACCGTAGCACAGATATGCTACTGGATCAGCCGATTGTAAATGCATCGCTGGTCACGGTGTGTACCCCGCCCGGGCGCGGTGTCCGGTCAGTCCTTCAGCAGGTGGCGGAACTCTTTCTCGAGTTTGGCAAGCTTCGGTCCGATGACGATGGAGCAGTACGGCTGGTTGGGATTGTTGTTATAGTAATTCTGGTGGTAATCCTCCGCAGTGTAGTAATTGATGAGCGGGGATATTTCGGTGACGATGGGCGAATCCCAGAGTCCGGACTTCCCGGTTTTTTCCTTTGACTGCTCCGCAACCCTGCGCTGCTCGTCGTCGTGGTAGAAAATTGCCGAACGATATTGCGTTCCGACGTCGGCTCCCTGCCGGTTGAGCGTGGTAGGATCATGCGTGTGCCAGAACACTTCGAGCAGGAGTTCGTAGGAAATGATCGAGGGATCGAAGACGATTCGTGCGACCTCCGCATGGCCCGTTCTTCCCGTCGTCACATCCCGGTAGGTTGGATTGTCGACGGCGCCGCCCGAATAACCAGATTCGACATGGATCACGCCCTTCACGCGTTGAAACACCGCTTCGACGCACCAGAAGCAGCCTGCTCCGAAAGTGGCTTCGCTGCGTGCCGCAGTTTCTTTGGATTCCGGATCAGGTAGAGGTTGTGTTATGGTCATGGAAATAACGAGTAGTAGTTGAAGTAACATAGACTATTCCGTTTTTGAGATATCCATATAACCGCGAAACACGGAAAAAAGTTCGCATTCTCATTTGATGAGAGATCTCAACCCGGGCAGCACAGGACATTCGTCCGGGATCAAAAGAAAGGGGGTCGAATTCCTAAGCTCCGGTAAACTTCGTTCGCTCGTCCACCATACAAACTCTGTTGCCGAATGGATCGGTAAAATAGAATGAGCGCTCCCCCCATGCCATTGTTTCTATCGCCGCATCGATTACCGCGGATTGCAGCGACACAACGGTACGGAATGTCGAATCCAGATCGGGAGTGCTGATGTAGATATGTTCGGGATTATGACGAAACCCGCCATCGTCCCCGTCTGCAGCCGCGTCGTAGCAGGCGAGAATCGTACCGCCGAGATCGAAATAATGCCTCCCCGGTGAGACGCGTTTGCCGGGGGTACCAAGGAGGCGTGAATAGAATGCCTCCGCGGCTTCGATGTCGTTCACCGGGAGGATAACCCGGTAGAGTTTCAGTCCGGTCTGCATTGAGCTATATCCTGGATCGTAAGTGATAATTTCTATGACGCATTGTAATCAGATTAGAAGGTAAGGGCGTTTCTTCGAAACGCCCTTACGGATGACTCTGACAGAGCAATTATTTTTAGGATATCAGATTCAGAATTATTTTTTCACGAATGATTCGTTACAGTTACCACCATCCCTTGCTCAATTGCCCGCAGCTTCAGCTGCGGGTTAAGCGGTACCCCAAAACCCGCCGGGCTTCAGCCCGATGATCCTCGGTAATCCCTTCGGTTATGTTAAAGGACTTCCTTTTCCCGCGCATGAATGCGCGGGCAATTGAGCGAATCTTTTTAGTTCCATTAAAACATCTCGCTCTCCCTCGCAGCCTCACCCCCTTCGCCCCACCTGCCCCGCCAAGGCGGGGTCTCCGCGCGCGGAGAGGGGTTAGGGGTGAGGCTATCAAGAACATGCAGACTCTCTAAAAAATAATCCAATAATATTCGAAGCTCGGATTTTAATGTTGTATCCTCCGAACCGCTCATTGTTGTTTTGTGCAGGAATTATAAATCCGGAATTTGATTACACCGTAGGGGCGTTTCACCGAAACTCCATTCTCTTTCGCGTGATAATGTGCAAGCACGCGAGTGAACCCTTTCCGGGATTCAAACTTCTACTCCTCGCGCAACACGTCCACCGGATTGATTCTGCGCATTCCAAAGGAGTGTATCGAAACCGTGATCAACGTAATGAGAATCAGAACAGCGGGCGCGAAAATAAACAGCCAGCCGGCGACGCCGGTATTGTATACAAATTTGTCCAGCCAGAAGTGTATGAGCTTTACCGCCACCGGAACCGCGATGAGGCCCGAAAGCAGAATGAGCGCCAGGAATTCATTGCTTATGAGACGCATCAAAGAGGCGGGAGAAGCTCCCAGAATCTTTCGGACGCTCACCTCTTTGAGCCTGTTCCGGGTCATAAATGCAGATAGACCGTAGACGCCGAGCGATGCGATAAAGATTCCGAGTGCCGCAAAAATTTCAAAAAAGGTCATAAGTCTGAACTCTTTCCCGTATATATCACGAATCGATTCGTCGAGGAATCGGTAGTCGAAAGGAATTTCGGGAAAAACCTCGTTCCAGACATTTCGGATCCGGGCGATCGATGCTCCGTGATCCCCCCTGGAAAGTCTGACCTGAACCGAATACATGCGCAACGGATCCATTCGCAGGACCAGCGGCACGATCTCATGGTATAACGGTTCGAAATTGAAATCCTTCATCACTCCGACCACCCTGCCGCGATTGACGATATAATCTGCAAAACCGGCTGATAGTTCCCGGTCGACGGGATCCGCCCATTCCGGATTGGCTTTCGCGAATGAAGCCGCCGCCGCTTCATTGACGATGATTCCTTCCAGGGAATCCGGATTGTCCCCGGAGGTGAAGCCGTTTCCCGAGATAAGCTCTATCCTGAAAGTCTCGAGAAAGTCTGCATTTGCGAAGATCGTCGCTATCGAAATATCGGTTCCCTCGGGGTAGCCCTCGGGAACATATCTCATGATATTATGATGCATCGATCCGGGAACGGAAGAAGCGCCGGAGATCGATTCTATACCGGGGTGGGAGAGCAGCTTACGTTTCAGGTCCTCGTAGCGGGACTGCCATTCCGGGAGGCGGGGATAACCGGGAAGGGCGAGGATGTTTTCGCGTTCGAATCCCATCTCTCTCGTCTCGATATACCGGAGCTGAAGATAGATCGTCCCCGTTAGAATGACCAGGATACCCGCCGATGCAAACTGGACAATCAGGAGCGTCTTCCGTATCCGCCCGCCGGAGAGGGAAAGCGGGGAGCCCGTTTTTAATACCGTTGCGGGTTTGAAAGAGGAGAGCGCTACTGCCGGATAGCAGCCGGCAAGCACGCCCGTGATGAAGGTCGAGCCCAGAATCAGCGGCAGCATCCTTCCTGCGAGTAATGAGGAGAACGTGAACGATTTACCAGTTAACTCATTGAAGTAGGGGAGAGCGATATCTATGATGATTAGCGCGAACAGGAGCGAGGCGAATGCTATTGCGACAGACTCGGTCAGATAGCGGAGGATGAGCTGCGGCCGCGATGCTCCGAGCACTTTACGGATTCCTACTTCTTTTGCACGCAGGAGCGATTGAGCGCTCGATAAGTTCATGAAATTGATGCAGGCGGAGATGAGGACGATGAGCGCCGTTGCGATGAAGATATTGAGATGGCTCCTGTTGCCGCGTGGCTCGAAATCCAGCTGCAGGTCGGCGCGAAGATAGATATCCTCCAGCCGCTGGAGAGCCGGCCGGTATCGTTCGCTGTAGGTCTCGCCGACAAATTCTTCCACGAATTCGGGAAGCTTTTCCTCGATCGCATCCGGTGGCATCCCCTCTTTGAGTACGAGATATGTATGCGATGTATGGAGCATCCGGTCTGTATGTGGAAACGGATCACCCGCGACCTTGAGAACCTGAAAAGGAATAATGAGATCGAAGGTGAGATGCGACCGGGCCGGTTTTTGCACCACTCCCGATACGATAAAGGGTACATACATGCCGAAAATGCTCACCTCTATCCGTTCTCCCAGGGCATTACGACCCGGGAAATTACGCCGCGCGAACTCATCCGTCACGACGATGCCGGATTGATCGCGTAATACGTTCTTTCGATCGCCTGCAATGAGCGGAAACGAGAATACTTCGAAGAAAGATGAATCGGCCGCAATCACGCGGTCGGTCCTCTGAATTTCGCCGCCGGTACGGAATGAAACTTCATTGAATATCCGGACCCGGACGTAATCCTCGATCTCCGGAAATCTTTGCTTCAGCGCGGGACCCCATGGAATCGGGGTCAACGCAGTCGTACCGGTTCGGAGCGCGTCGTACAACCGATAGGTACGTTCGGAACGCGTGTGAAAACCGTCGTGTGAATACTCATCGATAACATACGCCATGATGAGGATAAAGCCCGAGAGGCCGACGGCAAGTCCCAAAATATTTAACAGCACAAATTTCCTGTTTTTCAGGAAATGGCGGTATACTGATTCGAGATATTTTGGAAACATTCATTTCCCCGGAGTGTGGAACATGCGCGTTATTATGCTGCAAAGTTGAAAACGGATATCCGGACAGCATATACTCCACTATGATAAAGTCCGCTTATCTGCTCTATAGATACGGAGAGTATGGAAAAAAGGAATGTGCATCGGACAAGTTTTCATCCTCTTCTTCCCCCGATTGCACGCCTGCTCAAACTTTAGTATTATGTACCGCATGCACCGGGGACATTTTTCCGGTTTATGAATAAATACATCGAACTTATGCGGGATTCATGGCACAATCGTCCGGACCGGTAACGATTATCGGCGGTGGAGTAATCGGACTCTCCATCGGTTGGCAGCTCGCACGAAAAGGAAGAACGGTCGAGATATTCGAACGCGGAGAGGCGGGAAAACAGGCAAGCTGGGTTTCTGCAGGAATGCTTGCGCCCGTTTCGGAGGCGGGATTCGAAGAACCGGACCTCCTCAGGCTCAATCTCTTGTCCATCGAACTCTACCCCCGATTTACGGAAGAGCTGATTCAGGATTCGGGCATCGACCCCGGATTCCGAACCGAAGGAACGCTAATGATCGCCGTCGACCGCGATCAGGCGGAAATGCTCAGGCGGCTGTACGCGTTCCGGAAGAAGCTAAGCCTGCCCGTGGAAATGCTCACGGGCAGCGAAGCACGGGGGAGGGAACCCCGGCTTTCACCTTCGATCGGATCCGCGGTCTGGATCCCCAACGATTACCAAATCGATAACCGTGCACTCGTCGCCGCCCTGATCCGAGCCTTTGCATTATGCGGCGGGAAGCTGCATGAACACACGAACGTCGACGAAATCGTTCTTCTCAACGATGAGCTCAAAGGTATCGGCCTGAACGGAAAGGTACTTCCGAGCTCATGCGTCGTAGTGGCGAACGGAGCATGGGCCGGAGCGATCGGGGGACTACCGGCCGCCTGGCAGCTCCCTGTCCGGCCGGTAAAAGGCCAGATCATCACGCTCCGTATGACGGAGGACTTCCGTCTCACCCACGTCGTACGATCTCCCGAGGTATACTTTGCGCCAAAAAAGGACGGGAGGTTGATCGTGGGAGCGACGGTCGAAGAGAAAGGGTTCGAGACAAATCCGACCGCGGGTGGAGTAAAGGACATTCTGGAATCGGCGTGGGAGGCGGTGCCGGGCATCTACGACCTTCCCCTTGAGGAGGTGAACGTCGGGTTCCGTCCCGCAAGTAGGGACAACGCACCCATTCTCGGAAGGACACCGGTGGAAGGACTGTACGTCGCAACCGGGCACTATCGTCACGGTATCTTGCAAGCGCCGGTTACGGCATATACCATGACAGAGCTGATTTTGAGCGGAGAGGTTTCTGAACTTATAAACCCCTTTTCATTGTTAAGATTCAAGAGTTGAGATTTCGAGGCGTTGTTGTTTATCGCCGGTGAATCTTCCGTGCATAGAATCCGCAAACGATGAAATAACAAAAGACGACAGACAGACGCGCATGCATATTTCAATAAACGGAGAATCGATCGAAGTAAGCGACGGCATAAACCTCGAGGAGTTTCTCCTGACGAAACAAATATCGAAAGACGGCAAGGGCATTGCGGTTGCCGTGAATGAAGACGTTATCCCAAAATCCGGCTGGAACTCGGTGGAGCTGGCTGAGGGGATGCGGGTCGAGATTGTGCAGGCAGTACAGGGAGGGTGATACCGGACCGCAATGTGCAGAACAGATAATTACTTGAATAAGAACGAATAAAATATGGATCAACTCATACTCGGTGATAAAAAGCTCAACTCGCGTATCATTGTGGGAACCGCAAAGTACCCGAGTCCCGAGATCATGCTCAAAGCGCTTGAGGCAAGCGGAACCGAGCTCGTAACGGTCGCGATCCGGCGGGTAAATCTGAACGATACATCCGGAGAATCCCTGCTCAAACTCGTGAGCGACCGTTTCGACCTTCTGCCCAACACCGCCGGGTGTTATACCGCAAAGGAGGCAATCCTCACGGCACACCTCGCACGCGAAGCCCTCGGAACCTCGATGATCAAATTGGAAGTGATCGGCGACGACGAAACGCTCTTCCCCGATATCCCCGAATTGCTGAAAGCCGCGGAAAAGCTTATTGCCGACGGCTTCACGGTACTCCCTTACTGCAACGACGATCCGGTCGCCTGCAAACGGCTTGCGGAAATGGGATGCGCGGCGGTCATGCCGCTCGGTGCACCGATCAGCTCGGGAATGGGTATACGCAATCCGTATAACCTGAAAATCATCAGGGATATGGTCGATATCCCCGTCATTGTCGATGCGGGAGTAGGAACCGCATCCGACGCAGCAGTTGCGATGGAGTTGGGATGCGACGGCATTCTCCTTAATTCGGCCATCGCCGGCGCCGAGCATCCGGTCCAGATGGCGAAGGCTATAAAACTTGCAGTCGAAGCGGGACGTATTGCGTACCGGGCGGGACGCATACCGAGAAAATTATATGCGAAAGCGACAAGTCCGCTTGATGGAATCATTTCTGCGGGAAGCGGGTAACGTTCGCCGGACAGATATATATTCCATGAATTTCCTCCTCTATCTGATCACCGACCGGAATCAAACAAACGCCCGAACCATCGAGCAAGTCGTCGAAGAGGCATGCGCATCGGGTGTACGCGCGGTACAGGTAAGGGAGCGGGACCTCGACGCAGGATCGTTGCTTGATCTGTCCCGGCGGCTGCGAAAAATTACCGCCGCTCATGGTGCGATGCTCTTTATAAACGACAGAATCGACGTAACCCTGCTCTCTGATGCCGATGGGGTACACCTCCGCGAATCGTCGGTAACACCTTCGGAAGCGAGAAGACTCCTCGATGCAAAGAAACTCATCGGCGCAAGCATACACTCGTATGATAAGGCACGACAGGCGGAGAGGGATGGAGCCGACTTCCTGCTGCTCGGTCCGGTTTTTGAAACCCTGTCAAAAGCCGTATACGGAGCTCCGTTGGGACTGGAAACTCTCTCCGAGGTTACACGCAGCATCTCAATTCCCGTCTACGCGGTTGGGGGAATCACGCCGGATCGCGCACGCGCATGCATCGAAGCCGGCGCATACGGAGTCGCAGCCGTCTCAGCCGTCTGCCGGGCTCAAAATATTCCCGAGGCAATCCGACAATTCAGACACGCGTTAACCGTACTATGAAACCGAGACTTGGTAAGCTGCATATAATTACCGATACCGTACTGCAGAGCAGGTATACACATACCGAACTCGCCCGTCTCGCAATTAAAGGGGGCGCTGATACGGTACAATTCCGGCAAAAGTCGGGCGAGCTGCGCGACCGGCTGCACCAGGCCGAATCCGTGCTCGAACTTTGCAGGTCAGCTAAAGTTATAATGATCGTGAACGACCGCGCGGATATCGCCGCGGCGATCGGTGCGGACGGACTACATCTCGGACAGACGGATCTGCCGGTTCCCTACGCGAGACGTTTGCTCGGCGAGAATAAACTTATCGGGGGAAGCGCTACAACGATCGAACAGGCAATTGAAATGCAGCGGATGGGTGCGGACTACGTGGGTTTCGGTCCGATTTTCCCCACCGGATCGAAAGAGAACGCGGACCCGCCCAGGGGTACGGAATATCTGGAGAACGTCGTCAGCTCGTTGAAAATCCCCGTGATTGCCATCGGAGGCATAACACTGGAACGACTTCCGGAGGTGATGAGCACGGGAGTTCACGGCGTTGCGGTGATCAGCGCCGTATGCTGCGCTGATGACCCTGCAGTGACGGTGAGGACGTTCATCGACGTCATAACCTCCGCAAGTCGTGGTAAGTGATTTGTACTACCGCCGGAACACGAGGGTTAAATGATACCGACGTTTGGAGCGATGGTAATTATTTTTGGATAAAAACCTTTTTGCCTCATCTGTGAGAACTATTCATTGACTTACTTTCCCGCCCACATCTTCTTGAGCAATTGGATCTGCCCCGCGTGGTAAATATCGTGCGCAGCAATGCCCGAGAGCAGAAAGAA